>JBJTFT010000127.1:0-3392 GCA_046093525.1 Sphingomonadales bacterium
AGCGAAACCGGGTTAGCACTTGTTTACTTTGCTTTTTTTATGGTGATGTATCGCGAGGGCCTTCCGGCGGTAATACCCGCCATTGCCTTTTTGCTCGCCCTGCTGATCATTGCCAGTATCTTGATTCCGCCAAACGTGCTAGCCTTGCTTCTAACGGGTGTGGCCCTACTCCTGATCTGGTCCTCTCGCCGACAGAGCAGAAGACGCCGACAGCTCTTTACTTCTATCGTACTTATCTGGGCCATTGCGGTCGGGATTCAGCGATTCGCCGTACCACTAATTTTTGAGAAAGTGCTGCAGCGTCATCAGGTGGAACGTATTTACAATCTGTTCGGCAAAGACAATCCGTACGATCCCATGCAAACGGTGTTGTCGGAGTCGGATGCAAAAAAGAAAAAAGAAAGCGGCATTAGTTATAATGTGCGTCAGTCCAAGATCGCTATTGGCAGTGGTGGTTTTTTTGGTAAGGGCCTATTAAGCGCTACACAAACTCGTTATGATTTTGTGCCCGAGCAGCGTACTGATTTTATTTTTTGTACCGTAGGGGAAGGATTTGGATTTGCCGGGAGTATGCTGCTACTGGGACTATACCTGGCGCTATTATTAAAAATGATCACGATCGCCGAGCGGCAACGAAGTGTATTTAGTCGGGTGTATGCGTATGGGGTCTTCTCGGTTTTTTTCTTTCATGTAATTGTCAACGTGGCCATGACCATTGGGTTGGCGCCCGTAATTGGTATTCCCCTCCCTTTTATTAGTTACGGCGGCACTTCGCTGCTTACGTTCACCATGTTGTTGTTCGTGCTTATCCGCCTCGATGCGGATCGGCAGATGGTGCTTCGCTAACCTTACCTTTGCGATCTATGATCATTCACCCCTTGTCCGAAGGACAGTTTACCGTTGATCAAACCAAGGTTTTTGTTCCTTTCGATGCCAGCCAACACCAGCTAACAGCACGACCCGCCGGTAGTTTGCTGGTAGAGATTCAGCCCTTTGTCGTGATCACATCTCAAGATGTGATTTTATTGGACGCAGGGTTAGGGTACTATGTTGGAGCCGAGTTACAGCTGCATCGCCAGTTGAGTTCTGTAGGCCTACGGCCAGAGCAGGTCACAAAAGTGATTCTCTCGCATTTGCATAAAGACCACATAGGAGGAATCGCCTTTCAGCAACCATCCCTTCAGTGTGCTGTTATGGATTCGCCTACACCCCATACGGCTGCGCCCGGTACTTTTGATTTCAATGCAAGTGGGGAGGCTGTTTTGTGGCATCCGACTTTTCCTAATGCGCACTATTACGTGCAGCGAGAAGAGCTGGCCTATGCGTTGGACAAACCAACGGCCTCTTATTTACCCTCCTTGTTACAATGGCTTTCTTCCTACGAGGGGCTGATCTTGTTAGATGGCGCTACCCAAATAAACGATGCGATACGATGTGAGCCCTCTGGCGGGCATTGTCCGTTCCACCAAGTGATTTGGATTTCTGAGAATGGGCAAACTGTTTTTTATGGAGGCGATGAGGCCCCGCAGTTACAGCAAATGAAGCACCGCTTCGTGGCCAAATACGATAAAAATGGGAAAAGGGCCATGGAGCTAAGAGCCCAGTGGTGGCAAGCAGCCGAACAAGAGCATTGGACTTTTCTTTTCTATCATGATGTGACCAATGCAGTATATCGCCGTTAATAAGCGTTCGTGTCGGGTATTACAAAATTAAAAAGGTCCTTGTTGTCTGGGTCCATTGTGCAGGGATCTTCCGGGCGGCAGAGGTCTGCGCATACCAGGCCCACCCGGACCACCTCTTCTTTCTTGTTGCAGATCGCGCAGCGTGCGAATAAAATATTGCTGTAAATCATAGATCTCGATTACACGGCGGTTTCCAACCACGGGTCCGAATTCTTTTCGGTAGCGAAGTTGCAGATCGATCAGTTGTTGCTGTAAGAGTAAACGATCTTGACGATTACTTCGAAGAATATCTCGATATTCTCGCTCGTATCGAATGAAGAGTGGCATAAACTCGGTTCGCTCTCGTTCGCTCAGGCGCATTTTTCTTTCTATGAACAGGGCCATGCGATCGGCAATGCGCTTACCAGGCGGACCCTCTTCGGGCCCATCGGGTGGACCCATCGGGGGCTGGGCCAAAGCAGCAGAGCCACTTATGATGCCTGATAGCAGCAGCGAAAAAAATAAAAGCCTCCTCATCAATTTAATATTTTTTGTGAACCGCTCGATTCGTTAGTGGCAGCAGCGAGCAAATCTGTTTCGTTCAGTAAGTTCAAGATCTCTTTTTCGTCGATGTCTATGGTAAGTAGCGCGATCTCTTGTTTATGATCGGTACTCAGCTCGGTCGTTTCGATGAGGCTGCCGTTTATATAGCTATCGATCTTTTCTGTCGATTCTCTTTTTACTTCGTTGCGTACCCAATTGGCGGGGTCTGTTTCAATATCGGGCACTGCGCGTAGCTGGTACCAACGACCTACGCCAAACATCGGGGCCAGTACGGCTGCGGCTACCGCATATTTTAAAAGAGAACGCTTGTGAAACGGAATAACGGGGGCAGCCGTTGGCGCAGCGGTTTCGTTAGCAGGTACAGGGATGGTTGCCGAAGTTTGCTCAAAATAATCCGCCGGTGTCTGGTAGGGCCAGCCGGGTTGTTGTGCATTCTTTTGTTTTAATGAGCTAAGAATGGTGGGTAGTTCATCGCTCTCTAAGCGAATGCGCTCTAAAATGGTGGCCGAAAGCTGTTCAAAATAACCCGCCGGTACACTATGGGGCATTGCGGGTGCCGGAGTGGGCAAACCGGGTGCGTGGCTGGCTAGTTCTTCGTTACTATGTTGCTGTTCGGACATCTTTTATAAGACCTGTTTTTTTGGCGGCGGTTTAATGATCTAATAGAAAGCGTTCTATTTTTTTAGCGGCGTGATGGTAACTGGCCTTTAGGGCTCCCTCGCTGGTTTCCAATACCTTGCTCATTTCTTCGTAGGGCATTTCATCAAAGTAGCGAAGCGAAAATACGACTCGTTGTTTTTCGGGTAATTGCTGAATGGCCAGTTGGAGTTTCCACTCCAGTTTTTGCGCATCAAAATGGGGATCGGCCTTGAGTTGACGCTCCATGCCATTCTCTTCGTCGCTAAGTTGCAGGGTGGCTTTTTTCTTTCGTTGCTCTATAAAACTCAGGCATTCATTGGTGGCGATTCGGTAAAGCCAGGTGTAGAGTTGACTTTCTTCTCTGAACTTTTCGAGGGCATTCCAGACCCTGATCCAAACGTTTTGTAAAAGGTCGTTGCTGTCTTCGTGGGTAACGACCAATCGGCGAATATGCCAATAAAGCCGCTCCTGGTATTTTTTGATCAGGTCAGTAAACGCTGCTTCTCGGGTGGCGGGCACTCGAAAGCG
>JBJTFT010000128.1:0-3335 GCA_046093525.1 Sphingomonadales bacterium
ACAATACATAAGAAAATCAACGAGTTACGTATTATTATAGGGGTCGCTGCCGTGCTCATTTTTGGGGTGTCTGCACCCTTATTGGCCCAAGATAACTCACCCTATTCTCGCTACGGCATCGGAGATCTGGTTCCCTCTACCAATATCAGCACCCGCAGTATGGGGGGTATTTCGGCGGGCTATACCGATGCGTTATCGGTCAATTTCAATAATCCCGCTTCATTGTCGGCCTTTCAGGCTTGGAAAGAAAAGAAATCAAATAAACTCAGTTCGGGACGCGTGGTGCTCGACATGGCTGTCAATATCGATAATCGTACGTTGCGCGATCCTAAAAAAGAAGAACGCTTTACTGCCAGCAACGCACTTTTCTCTTATGTGCAGGTCGGCGTTCCGCTTCGTAAGAACTGGGGGATGAGCTTTGGGATTCGTCCTGTATCTCGAATCAGTTACAAGATCGACCGTTATGAAAGATTGTTCGATCCTGTAACGGGGGCAGCTATCGATTCTTCAGTAACGCAGTTCGAAGGCGATGGCGGATCGTATCTCGGTTCGATGGGTACAGGCCTTGCGCTCTTTAGTAAAGACAGAAAAGGAGTAGAAGAAAAATTGAGTATCGGAATAAACGCGGGTTACCTATTTGGGAGAAAGAATTACATGACCCGCCGTAGTTTTTTGAACGATACCGTCTCTTATTACCAATCAAAATTTCAGAACACTACCAATTTTGGAAACCTGGGTCTGCAGGCCGGATTGCAATACCAACTTCCGCTGAACAAAAAACTAGTACTGACACTCGGGGCCTTTGGTCAGCTGGGGCAAACGCTCAGGGCACGCCAAGATCAATTGCGTGAGACCTTCTACTTTGATCAAAGCCAGGGGCAACTTCGTCTCGACAGTGTCTCAGACATTCGGGATATTGCCGGTCAAGTACAATTACCTGCTTCGTATACAGCCGGATTTACCCTGCAAAAATTTGCCGTTCCCAATAAAGAGGGCGGTTGGCTCTTAGGGATAGATTATAGCGCACAGCCTTGGAGTGACTATCGTTTCTATGGTAAGGCCGATTCGTTGCGAGATAAATGGGAGCTTCGGGTTGGTGCACAGCTTAGCCCTGTTCCACAACGCAGCTACTTTACGAATGTTTCTTATCGCTTTGGATTTTTTGTGGGCCCCGATTATATTAAACTAGGGCGAAGCATTCCGCAACTCGGTGCCAGTATGGGATTAGGCTTACCCGTTGGTATCAGCCGTCAGGCTCCCAACCAGGTAACCTTCGTCAACCTATCGCTGGAGTTTGTTCGCAGAGGTAACAACAATAATCTGTTACAAGAAAATTTATTCCGACTCTCCTTGGGCTTTTCGTTGAGCGATATCTGGTTCATCAAGCGTCAATATGACTAATCGGTCATTACCTTTCTTTTTTATTTTTCTGTTCGGGCTGTCGGCCTGCGAAAATGATGATCGCACGCTCAATGAATGGACCCGTTCCGTAGCGCTTACCGAAGAAGCTACCGATATGGAGACCTTTATTAGCCAGAGCGGCCGACGCAAGGCTCGTATCGTAGCCCCCTTTATGGTCAAGCAGAACCGCGATACGATCTCCATGACCTTTCCCAGAACGGTTCATTGTGATTTTTATGATGATAGTCTTCGTATAGATTCTCGTCTCGATGCTCGTTATGGCGTCTATTACGAAAATCTCAATAAGGTCTTTTTGCGCGACAGTGTGGTGGTCATCACACAAAAAGGCGATACACTCATTTCTCCAGAACTCTGGTGGGATCAGGGAACACAGTTGTTCACCACCGATAAATACGCCATTTACCGTGGTCCCGATCAACAGATCGTAGGTGGGCAGGGGTTAGAAGCTACCCAAGACCTAAAACGTATTACGTTTCGCGGCACTACCGGCACGGTCAAGGCTCCTGCAGCACAATAACACCGAGGGCTAATTACTGCTACCTTTGCCATTCTAAATTCATCGAGTATGGACTATCGTTATATGGGCAAAACAGGCCTTCAGTTGAGTGTGCTCTCTTTTGGAAGCTGGGTCAGCTTTCATAAACAGATCAATGACCAGATCGCCGACGAGTTGATGGGTATCGCCTACGACCAGGGGGTCAACTTTTTTGATAATGCGGAGGTATACGCGTTGGGCGAAAGCGAAAAGATGATGGGGCGGGTATTGCGTAAAAAAGGATGGGACCGTACCTCGTATGTGGTCTCCTCTAAAGTTTTTTGGGGATGGAGAGGCAAGGAGAACAAGCCCAATCAGCACGGGCTAAGCAGAAAACATATTACAGAGGCTTGTCACGAGGCGCTGCAGCGGCTACAAACTGATTATCTCGATCTATATTTCTGTCATCGCCCCGACAAGAACGTGCCCATCGAAGAAGTGGTCTGGTCTATGCATAACCTTATTACACAAGGAAAGGTCCTCTACTGGGGAACCAGTGAGTGGAGTGGCGTAGAAATTATGGAAGCGCACCGCGTGGCACAGCACTATGGATTGATCGGCCCCAGTGTGGAACAGCCGCAGTATAATCTTTTTGAACGCAACAAGATCGAGAACGAATACCTAATGGTCTATAAAACAGTGGGTTTGGGCACCACTATTTGGAGTCCGCTGGCATCGGGGTTACTCTCCGCGAAATATAACAAAGGAATTCCTGCCGATAGCCGTTTTGCCATTCCGGGGTTTGAGTGGTTGCGCGACCGATTGATGCAAGAGCAGTTAGTTGCCAAGGCCGTCAAGATCGCCGAGTTGGCCGATGAGCTATCTATTACTCCCTCGCAGCTAAGCATTGCTTGGTGTATCAAGAATCCCCATGTGACTACCACTATCTTGGGTGCTACCAAAAAAGAACAGCTGCTCGAAAATCTCGACGCCTTATTGGCCGTAGAAAAGTTGACGCCTGAGGTACTGCAGCGAATCGAGAGCATCGTACAAACAAAACCGGTATTGCCTGATTATTGATCAATGCTCCATACACCGTTACATCAATCATTCAAAGAATTCTTAACCCACTAATTTAGTTTACCATGTCTTTTACCAACAAAACTGTAATCATTACCGGTGCCACACGCGGTATCGGAAAAGCCATGGGCCTTCGATTGGCTCGCGAGGGAGCCAACATTGTCATTGCCGCCAAGAGCGTAGAAGAAAATCCAAAGTTGGGGGGTACCATATTTTCGGCGGCGGCCGAAATGGAAGCGGCCGGCGGTAAAGCACTGGCCGTGGCTTGCGATATTCGGTTCGAAGAGCAGATTCAACAAGTGGTCACAAAGACCGTAGAAAAATTCGGGGGCATCGACATCCTCATAAACAATGCGTC
>JBJTFT010000129.1:0-8569 GCA_046093525.1 Sphingomonadales bacterium
CAACGTTTATAGTGCTTAGAATATCAGATCGTGCCTTGTTATATAAAACACGATTGCACTACTATATGTTCGAGTGGGATTTACGCCATCAACAAAGTTGCATGGCACTCGGGTATGTACCCCTCTATAACCATGGCTGCCCCAGTAACTGCGAGTACGAAATGGATATTGAGTCCGGACACATCTCTATTCGCACCGTTCGTGCTATTGCAAAGGGCGAGGAGCTTCTCATTAACTACCATGGTGATTTTGATAATGCCGCCCCTCTTTGGTTTACCTCTCTGTAACAAAAAACCCCGCCAGCGGCAGGGTTTTTCAATTTTATAGAAGGGGGATATCAGAATCGGATCTGGGCTCTGATTTCTCCCATTGGGTTGGCGGCGGTGCGAATGCTAACATAATAGACGCCATTCAAAATATTCTCTTCTGTTACGACCACCCCATCGGCAAACAGTCTTCCACTGATGGAGCCACAGCTGGTAGTAGTAACGGTTGCACATCGTATGATGGCACTGGTGCTGAAATTTTGTACGGCAGCAGCCGCAAATCCGGTGGGAGCCAGTCCATGAATGGCGGCACCGCTTACAGCGCCGGTAAGACCAGACCAGCTGATGGTATACGTCAACAGCTTGGTAGCCGTATTGTAATGAAGGTTCATTTTACCCAAGGCCGTAGAGGCGGTGGGAGGGAAGTTGAGGGCGCCGGTGAGTGGAATATCGTTTTTGACGTATTCTTTTCTCACATAGAGGTCGGCGTCACGATCACAAGAGGCAAGGCTCAACGACAATAACGAGATCACCAAAAAATAAGCAGCTGGTTTAAGCAGTTTCATACTGACAGATTTCGGTAAAAGTATGAAAAATTCAGGAAGTACGTAAAATTTAAGGTCAGGACTGCCCCTTGCTTATTTCAACTGAGTTTTTCCTTGATCTCCTGTAGTTTGACCAGGGCCTGGAGGGGGGTCAGTTGATTGAGGTCGGTCTCTGCCAGCAAGGTGCGCAGGGCCTGAAAGGTCTCGGTATGGGCATCGAAGATCGAAAGCTGCACCCGGTTGGTCTGCCGGTCGGTCTCGGCACCGCCAAGGCTTGCCAGGGATACGGTCTCTCGGCCTTTTTCGAGTTGGCTCAAAAGGGCTTCGGCTCTTTTCGTAAGAGACAGAGGCATCCCGGCCATTTTTGCCACATGAATACCGAAACTGTGCGTGGTACCCCCGGGGGCCAGCTTTCGCAAGAAAATGATCTTGTTATCTGACTCGCGGTGGGTAATATGAAAATTTCGGATGGCAGGTCGCAGCGACTCCAGCTCGTTCAATTCGTGATAGTGGGTAGCAAATACGGTCAAGGGGCGCTGCGGACTTTCGTTTAAAAATTCGGCAATGCTCCAAGCGATAGAGATACCATCGTAGGTTGAGGTACCTCTACCAATCTCATCGAGCAGCACCAAACTTTGGGCGCTCAGCGTATTGATGATGGAGGCCGTTTCGTTCATCTCGACCATAAACGTGGACTCACCGGCCGATAGGTTATCGGAGGCGCCCACTCTTGTAAATATGCGGTCGGTAAGTGGTAGCTGTGCCTCGGTGGCCGGCACCGGATGACCCATATGGGCCATAATGGTAATAAGGGCCGTTTGCCGAAGCAGGGCCGACTTTCCGCTCATATTCGGACCTGTGAGAATGATGATCTGTTGTTGCTCCTTATCGAGCAGCAGGTCATTGGCGATATAAGCTTGCCCCGGAGGCAGGGCCCGTTCGATGACGGGATGTCGGCCCTCTTTGATCCGAAGGGTCGCGGAGCGTGATACGGTGGCCGGGTGATAATGGAAGCGAACGCTGTTTTCGGCAAAGCAACTCATGCAATCTATTCGGGCTACCTGTGCAGCGGTCTGTTGGATTGCAGGCACGGCCGGAAGTAAGGCACTCACCAACTCCTCGTATAATTTTATTTCGAGTTGCAAGATCCTCTCTTCGGCTCCCACTATCTTTTCTTCGTATTCTTTTAGCTCGGGGGTAATATAGCGTTCGGCCTGTGTGAGCGTTTGTTTGCGGATCCAGTCGGTCGGTACTTTCTCTTTATGTGCATGCGTTACTTCCAGATAATATCCAAAGACATTGGTAAAGCCGATCTTTAAAGAGCTGATTCCGGTTCGGACGGTTTCTTTTTGCAAAAGGGATTGTAAATAGTCTTTTCCGTGTCGCGCCAAAGCACGCAGTTCGTCCAGTTCGTTGTTAACGCCCTGCTCGATGCATCCTCCCTTCTGGATGAGGGTCGCAGGTTGCTCTACCAGCGTTTGGTGTATTCGTTCGATCACTTCGTGGCTGTGCGGAAGCTCGTTCAACAGCAGTTGCCAGGGCTCGGCCGAATGCGGGGTGGCCAATTGCCGTATGCGCTCCACGGCTTCCAGCCCCCGGGCCAGTTGTCGTAGTTCGCGGGGCGAAACTTTTCGAAGGGCGATCCGTGCGGCCAGTCGCTCCAGATCTCCGCATTCGCTGCAAGCCGCTATCAGTGTCTCTCTTGCAGGTCGGTCATTGATCAGAGAGCGCACGCAATTCAGTCGCTCCTCTATCTGGTGCAGATCGATCAGTGGAAAAATCAGCCAGCGTTTGAGAAGACGTGCTCCCATGGGCGTTACCGTGTTGTCGAGCACGGAGAGCAGGGTAGGGCTATCGGGTTGGGTGCCACTGATCAACTCGAGATTTCGAATCGTAAAGCGATCCATCCATAAAAAATGGTATTGGTCAATTCGTTGCAACCTTGTGATATGCTCCAAATGGGGATGTTCGGTCTCTCGCAGGTAATGAAATAGGGCCCCGGCCGCGATGAGTCCCTGGTTCATATGCTCGACACCGAATCCTTTGAACGAGTGGGTCTCGAAATGCTTGAGCAGCGAGTCGTTGGCATAGGTGGCATCGAACATCCATTCGTCGAGCGTGTAGGTGTAGACGCGTATTGCAAAATGTTCTTTGAGCGAGCTAAGTTGTTTCTTGCTACATACGATCTCGGCTACCTGAAAGCTCTGTAATAATTTATCGATGTAGTCGCTACCGCCTTCTGCCACCAACAGTTCACCGGTAGAGAGATCGAGCAAGGCGAGTCCAAACACTTCTGCCAACGGTGGAGTAATGGCAGCCAAAAAGTTATTGGAGCGTTGCTCCAGTAACTTATCGCCGGTAGCCGTGCCAGGGGTTACCATTTCGGTAACACCTCTTTTAACGATGCCTTTGGCCTGTTTGGGGTTCTCGAGCTGATCACAGACCGCTACGCGGTGTCCTGCTTTGACCAGTTTATGTAAGTAGCTATCGAGGGAGTGGTGTGGAAAGCCGGCTAATTCGGACGAAGCGGCCGCTCCATTATTTCTTTTGGTAAGGGTGATGCCTAATACCCGAGAGGCTATTATCGCATCTTGTCCGAAGGTCTCATAAAAGTCACCTACCCTGAACAAAAGTATCGCATCGGGATATTTTTGTTTGATCGCCCGGTGCTGCTGCATGAGCGGTGTTTCTGCTGGGGTGCTTTTTGCCATAGCTAAACGGTTCGTAGACCGTGAATAACAAAAATAAGGAACCCTGCTTACCTTTGCCGCATGCGTAAACTAAGTGGCGACGAATTAGGAAGATTATCGGTTGCGCAGTGCAGGGAATTGCCCCGTTTTCCAATCGTGGTCGTACTCGAGAACATTCGCAGTGCTTACAATATCGGCAGTGTTTTTAGAAGCGCCGACGCCTTCTTTATAGAGTGTGTTTATCTGGTGGGCTATTGCGCCACTCCGCCGCACAAAGAGATCGCAAAGACCGCGCTGGGCGCCGAAGAGTCGGTGCCCTGGAAGCAGGTAGCCAAAGCCGATACGGCCATACGCGAACTGCAGGCGCTGGGTTATCAGGTATTGGCGGCAGAGCAAACCGATGCCAGTACGCCTCTCCATCGACTGCCTGTCTTGGCTGATCAAAAAATGGCCATTGTATTTGGTAACGAGGTGAGCGGCGTGGAGAGCGATACGTTGCTAGCCTGCAACGGCTGTATCGAGATACCTCAGTTCGGCATGAAGCATTCTCTAAATATTGCTACCGCTGCCGGTGTCGTTCTTTGGGAGCTGGTGCGTCGTCATCTTCAAAACCAAGTTGACATTTCATGAAACGTAGCATAAAACGATATCTGCGATTGATCGCTTTTTCGCATACCATCTTTGCGATGCCCTTTGCGCTGGTCGGTTTTTCGTTGGGTATCAGAGAGGGATTATCCTTTTCACAACAGGCCTATACCCCTCCGCTTTTTCAATCGCCGTATATTACGGCATTGGTAGTACGCTTGCTCCTGGTAATTGGCTGTATGGTATTTGCCCGCAGTGCTGCCATGGCCTTTAATCGTTACTTGGATCGTCACTACGACGCGCGTAACCCTCGAACGGCCACCCGTGAGATCCCGGCGGGCGTGATCAGTCCCAATGGGGCATTGACGTTTACCATCATCAATGCTCTCTTGTTCGTTGGGTGTACTTTTCTTATAAACCAACGCTGTTTCTTTCTGTCGCCAGTGGCCTTGGGGGTCATCTTGGGATACAGTTATACCAAACGATTTACCTCGCTTTGCCATCTGGTGCTGGGCATCGGATTATCGCTGGCTCCTCTGGGGGCTTACCTGGCCGTAACCGGACAATTTGCCGTGTTGCCGGTCCTGTTCTCGCTGTTGGTACTGTGCTGGGTATCCGGCTTTGATATCATATATGCTTTACAAGATGAGGCCTTCGATCGATCGCAACAATTATTTTCCCTTCCGGTGTGGTTGGGCAAGCCAAAGGCCTTGCAGTTGTCGAGGGTGTTGCATGTTAGCTGTGCAGGGCTGGTCCTGTTAGCCGGGCTTTATGGTCCATTCGGTCCCCTGTATTGGGTAGGCGCCGCCTTGTTCAGTGCTATGCTCTGGTACCAGCACTCATTGGTCAAACCCGACGACCTGCGTAAGGTCAATATCGCTTTTATGACGGCCAATGGGATCGCCTCCGTGTGCTTTGCCTTTTTTTTATGTATCGATCTTTTAAAATTACGTTGACATGAGCCGGGTCATGGCACTGGACATTGGAGCAAAGCGTACCGGGATTGCCGTTACCGATCCTATGCAGATCATTGCCACGGGACTGACCACTATCGATGCCCAACAATTGATAGCCTATCTAAAGGAGTACCTGCGAAGCGAGACCGTCTCTCTTTTCGTAGTGGGCTGGCCTACCAATTGTGATGATAGCGCTACCCATGGAACTCCCATCGTCGCTAAGGCGATCACCCAGCTGCAAAAAAATTTTCCGAACATTCCGGTTCAAAAAGTCGACGAACGATTTACCTCTAAGATGGCCAAAGATGCCATGCTCGAAATGGGACTCAAAAAAAAGCAACGTCGCGATAAGAAACTTGTCGATGAGATCGCGGCTACGATCCTCTTACAAGAATATCTGCGATCGGTACAAGGTGCGTAACTTTGCACCATGATATTTCCTATTGTCGCATATGGTCATCCTGTACTCAGAAAAGTGGCGGACCCGCTACGGCCCGGTGAGATCGTGCTGGAATCGTTCATTGCCGATATGTGGGAAACCATGTATGCGAGCAATGGCGTAGGTCTGGCCGCTCCCCAAGTCAACAGGAGCATAAGGGTATTTACCGTCGATACCTTACAGATATTCGAAGGGATGTCTGCCGATGAGAGAAAAGAGTATCCCGATGCCCCCGGTCTTAAAGCTGTTTTTATCAATGCCCGCCTTCTCTCTTTGACAGGTACGCCTTGGACCTATAACGAAGGTTGTCTGAGCATACCCAAGGTTCGGGAGGATGTGCTGCGTCCGGCTACCGTAGAATTGGAGTATCTCGATGAACAGTGGCAGCCACAGCGTGGCATCTTTTCTGGTTTGACAGCCCGGGTCATCCTTCACGAGTACGACCATATCGAAGGGAAACTCTTTATCGATCATCTTTCGGGGCTAAAAAGAAAGCTGCTGAAAGGTAAGCTGACCGATATCGCCAAAGGGAACGTCAAGGTAGATTACAAGATGCAATGGTAGAAATGCGGACCAGCCTGTTAATATTATTTTTTCTACTCTCTGTTTCGCTGTGGGCGCAACCTGCCACCATGGATGCAAGTGAGCAGGCCCGATTGGCTCGTTCCATTCAGTTATCGGAGGTGGTGATACGAAGCAGACTCAATGTTAGCCGTTTTATAGAGCAGGTAAGGAACGATACCAGTTTTTATAAGGCGTTCAAGAATTTGCGCATCCTCAATTTTACATCGAGCAACGATATTATGATGCGTGATCGGCAAGGGCAGATACAGGCTCGATTGTTGAGCAAGACCCGTCAGGTTCGTACGGGAAATTGCCGTTCGATGCAAGTGCTAGAAGAAAAGGCCACCGGAAATTTTTACGACAGAAAGCGGCAATATAATTATTATACCGCGGCCCTTTATGCCAGTTTGTTTTTTACGAAAGGAACCGAATGCGGAGAGACCAACGTGGTCAGTACGCGTCAATTTTCGACCAGGGGTTTAAGCGGAGTGTCCAAACACAAGGAGCAATTAAAGATGCTTCTCTTTAAGCCCGGCCAGCGTGTTCCGGGTGTGCCCTTACTGGGAGATAAGATGGACATCTTCGACGATGAGCGCGCAAGGCTTTATAATTTTTCTATCGATTACAGCGAGCATCGCGAAGAGCCCTGCTATCTTTTTTCCGTATCGGCTAAAAAGGGATTGACCGCAGCGCAGCGAGATCGGCTGGTGATCGATAAGATGGATACCTGGTTTAGCATCCGCACCATGGAGGTCCTGAAGCGAACCTACACAATGAGCTATCGAGCCGGTGTTTATGATTTTTCTGTTTCGATGGAGGCCGAAATGGCTCGTTATGGGCCATGGGTCGTACCGGTATTGCTACGCTACGTGGGCGATTGGGACCTGGTATTTAAAAAAAGGGAGAGAGGGTTGTTTACCGCTACCATCTATGACGTGCACTGATCACTCTTTTTTAAATCCGGCCGCATAGGATCTCCATTTGGCCAATAGCTGTTCCAGATCGGACGGTAGCGGCGTATCAAAATACATTTCTTGTTGGGTTACCGGGTGCAAAAA
Source organism: Sphingomonadales bacterium (assembly GCA_046093525.1). Classification (GTDB taxonomy): domain Bacteria; phylum Bacteroidota; class Bacteroidia; order Chitinophagales; family Chitinophagaceae; genus JJ008. The sequence goes on from JBJTFT010000129.1 coordinate 7,104, forward strand.
CCCCAAGGTCTTGGCATGCAAGGCTTGCCGGGGGCAAAGATCAAAACAATTCTCCACGAACTGCTTGTACTTAGCGTAGACCGTGCCTTTAACGATCGTATCACCGCCATAGGTATCATCGCTGAAGAGTGGGTGGCCCAGGTGTTTCATGTGTACTCGTATCTGGTGGGTCCTTCCGGTCTCCAGTACACAGCGCACATAGGTAACGTAGCCAAAGCGCTCCAGTACCTGATAGTGAGTGATGGCCTCTTTGCCGTAATCTCCCTCGGGGTATGCCTCAAATTTTTTTCTAAAGCGCTGGTGTCTTCCAACATGTGCTATAATGGTGCCTTGCTCTTCTTGCAGGTCGCCCCATACCAAGGCATGATATTCTCGTTGTACGCTATGATCGAAGAATTGTTTGGCCAATTGTCGCATGGCTACGTCGCTTTTGGCCAAGACGAGTAACCCGCTGGTATTTTTATCGATGCGATGTACCAGCCCAAAGCGGGGCAGTACATCTTCGGTCAGCGTGGGGTTCTGTTGCCGCAAATACCACGCCACTCCATTGAGCAGCGTGCCCTGGTAGTTGCCGCTACCGGGATGTACCACCAAGCCAGCGGGTTTATTGATTACCATCAGGTCTTTGTCCTCATATTCGATGGTAAGATCCATTTTTTCGGGCACCACCTCGGTCTCTTCGGGGCTTACGTCCGAGTAGATACAAATCTGATCGAGTGGTTTGATCTTGTAATTCGGTTTTACCGGCTGCCCATTGACCGTTACCATGCCCAGCGTCATCGCCTGCTGTAGTTTATTGCGGGTAGCCCCCTCAATGCGGTTGCTTAAAAATTTGTCGATGCGAAGCGGTTCTTGGCCCCTGTCGACCTGGAGGGTAAATCTTTCAAAGAGTTCATCACTCCCCTCGAGACGCTGATCCGCTGTTTCGGGTTTCATGCACGCAAAGGTAAAGCTTGCCGCTTTGTCGGTACCTTTGTATTTCTATGCGGCAACTGGTGCACTTTCAAGACTTGGGTACACTCGAGTACAGGCTGGCCTGGGACCAGCAAGAGCAACTGTTGCAGCAGACACTGGCCCAAAAAGCGGCCGGCGAACCTACGTCACATCACCTCTTGTTTGTGGAGCATCCTCCGGTGTATACGCTGGGAAAAAGTGGCAAGATGGAGCATGTGCTCATAGATCGCCAAGAGATGGAGCAACGGCAGATCGGTTTCTATCAAAGTAATCGTGGAGGGGATATTACCTATCATGGACCGGGACAGATCGTTGGCTATCCCATCTTTGACTTGGAATGTTTTTATACCGATATCGGACGGTACCTGCGTGAGCTGGAAGAAGTGATCATTCTTACGTTGGCCGACTATGGAGTTACGGGACAGCGTTCCAAGGGCGAGACGGGTGTTTGGCTAGCGCCCGATCGGCCCGAAAAGGCCCGCAAAATATGTGCGATGGGCGTGCGTTGCAGC
>JBJTFT010000130.1:0-3017 GCA_046093525.1 Sphingomonadales bacterium
CGTATTTATTAGATAAAAAAAAGCCCCGCTGTAGAAACAGCGGGACAATTGTAATGGTTATGATTAGCAATTTGGGGCTTTCTCTACATCGACAACTTCTTGCCAATGAAGATAATTACCGGGATAGTCATTTAACATTCCACCGGGCTGAGAAACAGGCGGCGGAGGGGGTGGCATCTTAGCGCTCTCCAATTGAGCCAGCGTAGGAGCGATCACTAAAGATACGATAGACATCAATTTGATCAAAATGTTCATAGAAGGCCCCGAAGTATCTTTAAAAGGATCGCCTACGGTGTCTCCTGTCACAGATGCCTTGTGGGGTTCTGATTTCTTGTAATACATCTCGCCATTGATCTCTACCCCTTTTTCGAACGATTTCTTGGCATTGTCCCACGCACCACCGGCATTGTTTTGGAACATGCCCATTAAAACACCACTTACAGTGGCACCGGCCAAAAATCCTCCCAGCGCCTCAGGGCCCAGCAAGAATCCGACCAGCAGGGGAGAGACGATGGTGATGGCTCCGGGCAACATCATTTTCTTGATAGATGCTTGAGTCGAGATGGCTACACATTTGTCATATTCTGGCTTTCCAGTTCCCTCCATAATACCGGGGATGGTACGAAACTGACGACGCACTTCTTCTACCATGCTCATGGCTGCTTCTCCAACGGCACGTATGGCGAGCGAAGAGAACAGCAGTGGAATCATACCCCCTACAAACAAAGAGGCTAACACATCGGCCTTATAGATATCGATGTGTTGATTGTTAGGCATGGCCACCCCCACAAAAGCTGCGAATAATGCCAACGCGGTTAATGCGGCAGAAGCGATTGCAAATCCTTTTCCGGTAGCCGCCGTCGTATTGCCAACTGCATCGAGCACATCGGTTTTTTCACGAACCTCTTTAGGCAGCTCGCTCATTTCTGCAATACCGCCGGCGTTATCGGCTATGGGTCCAAAGGCATCAATGGCCAGCTGCATGGCAGTGGTGGCCATCATACCGGCAGCGGCAATGGCCACACCATACAGACCGGCAAACTGATAAGAACCATAAATACCTCCGGCCAACACCAAAATAGGAAGAAAGGTAGATTCCATACCTACGGCCAATCCCCCGATAACATTGGTCGCATGACCGGTAGAAGATTGACGAATGATAGAGAGCACAGGGCGCTTGCCCATAGCGGTATAATACTCTGTTATGATACTCATGAGGGCTCCCACCAACAGACCTACCCCGATGGCTCCAAGTACACCCCACTTAGTAAAGATGACCCCGCGAAGCTCCATAGCTTCTGGCAGTATAAAATATACCAGGGCAGCAGAGGCGATGGCCGTTAAAACGATCGAGCCCCAGTTACCCATATTTAGTGCCTTTTGCACATTATCGGTATTGATACCGGCCTGTTCGCTGATGCTCACAAACCAGGTTCCAATTATAGAGAAAATGATACCTACGCCGGCAATCAGCATAGGAAGTACGATAGGGGCGTAGCCGCCCAGCATGTCTTGTCCAAAGACGACAGTCGTTTGCTGTCCGAGTACGATCGTGGCAAGTACCGTGGCTACATAAGAACCAAAAAGATCGGCGCCCATACCGGCCACATCTCCTACGTTATCTCCCACATTATCGGCAATGGTGGCAGGATTACGGGGATCATCTTCAGGAATTCCGGCTTCCACTTTTCCAACCAGGTCAGCGCCCACATCGGCAGCTTTGGTATAGATACCGCCACCCACACGGGCAAAAAGGGCGATCGATTCCGCACCCAGCGAAAAACCAGTGAGCACCTCGATGGTCTTGATCATTTCATCTGAGTTAACAGGAGCACCAGGGGCAAATATTTGTTTTAAAATAATGTAGAGACCGCCTAATCCGAGAACAGCCAATCCTGACACGCCAAGACCCATAACCGCGCCACCGGTAAAGGATACATTAAGCGCTTTGCTCAGGCTGGTACGAGCTGCTTGTGCAGTTCTAACGTTGGCCAGTGTAGCGATCTTCATGCCGATGTAACCGGCCGTGGCACTAAAGACAGCACCTACCACAAAAGAAACGGCTATTAACCAATGAGAGTGAGGGTTAGAGCTGGCCATCAGCGCCAACAACATACCCACTACGACCACAAAGTAGCCTAAGATCTTCCATTCGGCTTTTAGAAAGGCCATGGCACCCTCGGCAATGTAGGTGCTGATCTCTTTCATGCGGTCGGTGCCGGCGTCTTGCTTGGCAACCCAATTAAACTTAACAAGGGTGTACAGGAGTCCGATAACACCGGACAGGGGAACCAGATAAATTAGCTTGTCCATAATCGTTGTTTCTGCAGTTCAGTTTTAGAGCGATAGCCCCCTGTAAAAAGGGGGGTTGATTGGGCGGCAAAGATAGGGGGTCAGCGCCTATTAATCAAGGGCTAACCAGGCCCCTCCCAGGTGGTCTATAAGGTCGCTGGGCAGCAGGGCCGGCTCCGATACCGAACGGGCGGCCAAATTGCCTGCCAACCCGTGTAAATAAACTCCCAAGCGTACGGCCTGCTGTGTAGGTAATCGTTGCGCCAAAAGTCCGGTAAGGATGCCGGTTAGCACATCGCCCCTACCCCCGGTGGCCATGCCGGGATTGCCACTGCCATTAAAGAAAACGGTACCGTCCGGACAAACGATCTGGGTGTGATGTCCTTTTAAGACCAAATAAACTTGATGCCGGGTCGCTTTATCGATAGCCTTATGCAGGCGTTCAACATCATTAGCACTGTTGCCGAAGAGTCGTGCAAATTCTTTGGGATGCGGGGTCAGCACACTGCCGTTCGGTATCCGGTCAATTAGAGAGGGCCGCATCGCCAGACAGTTTAAGGCATCGGCGTCTAGCACCAGGGGTTGCGTAGAAGAGGACAGTAGCTTTTCGAGAAGGGCCAACACGTTGGGGTGCGTACCCATGCCAGGGCCAATGCCAATGGCACTATAGACAGAGAGGTCATCGGGAAAACGACTAATGTGATCTTGTTGATCGTCTACTATAC
>JBJTFT010000131.1:0-4551 GCA_046093525.1 Sphingomonadales bacterium
TGCTCAATGCCCAGTTTTTGGCAGTGGTCAATATCATTGTCTATGCCGGGGCCATTATGGTCTTATTCTTGTTCGTGATCATGTTAATGAATGCGCGTCAAGAAGGAGCCTCGGGTAGTAAGCGCTGGATAGGCTTGGCCGGCACCGTTAGTGGCGGTATCTTTTTGCTCGTACTAGTGGCCGCACTTAAGGACTCAGAGTTAAAGACCCGTACCGCCATGGTGATGGATGGTCAGGTAGGACTCATCAAAGTGCTGGGCAACGAACTCTTTACCCGTTACGTGATTCCGTTCGAGCTATCGAGTATTTTATTTTTGAGTGCCATGGTGGGTGCCGTGGTCATTGGTAAAAAAGACTAACGCCGAAAACTATGCCTATCAATTATTATCTGTTCCTATCGCTCGCCTTGTTCACCATCGGCATGGTGGGGGTGCTCACGCGTCGCAACGCCATCATCATCTTTATGTGTATTGAGTTGATGCTAAATGCGGTCAACTTGCTGCTCGTGGCCTTTTCGAACATGCACTATCAAGTCGCGCTCGAATCCGGTCAAGTGGCTACACGGGCGGGGGTCGAGGGACAATTGTTCGTCTTCTTTATTATGGTGGTGGCCGCCGCCGAGGTAAGTGTGGGATTGGCCATTATCGTGATGATGTACCGCAATGTACACTCCGTTGACATTAACTTTTTGAATCGATTAAAACACTGATCACTTATACCGGTTGTTTATGCAAGATCTTTTTCAATTGGCTTACTGGATTCCACTGCTTCCCTTGTTGGGCGCTTTGCTCAACGGGCTTGGTCGCAATCATCTTAACAAAACGGTCTCGGGACTGGTGGGTTCAGCCACGGTATTGGGCTCTTTTGTATTGAGTCTGCTGATCTTTTTTCAGGTCAAGGCCGGTTACAGTGGGGTGGTACATTATTTCGATTTTATTCGGGTAGGAACCTTTACGATTCCGTTCGCCTTTCAGCTCGATGCGCTCTCTTCTTTATTCTTGTTGATCATTACGGGTGTGGGTTTTTTGATCCATGTGTACTCTACTGCGTATATGCATCACGAAGAGCCGGCCCATTTTGCACGCTACTTTGCATACCTCAACTTATTCGTCTTCTCGATGCTGCTATTGGTATTGGGATCTAATTACGTGATCTTATTTATGGGGTGGGAAGGCGTAGGACTTTGCTCTTACCTTTTGATCGGGTATTGGTTCAAGAACCCGGCCTATACCGCAGCGGCCAATAAGGCATTCATCATGAACCGCATTGGCGACCTGGCCTTTTTGGTGGCGCTCTTCTGGATCATCACTAAGTCTGGCGTGGTCAGTTTTCAGGAGTTCTTTGCCTTTGTGCAACAGCATCAGTTTACCGATCGATTTACCGCTACTGATATTACTGTTATCACCGTATTGTTCTTTATCGGGGCTACCGGTAAAAGTGCACAGCTTCCCTTGTATACATGGCTCCCCGATGCCATGGCGGGTCCCACACCCGTATCGGCGCTGATCCATGCCGCAACCATGGTAACAGCTGGTATCTATTTGATCGCTCGTAGCAACATTCTCTATTCGTTAGCACCCCACACCCTTCATCTTATTTCGTGGATTGGGCTGCTAACGGCACTGCTCGCCGCTTCGATCGCCGTGGCACAGAATGATATTAAAAAAGTGCTTGCCTACTCAACGGTCAGTCAACTTGGGTTCATGTTTTTGGCGCTGGGTACCGGGGCCTATGCTGCGGCTGTTTTTCATGTAATGACGCATGCGTTCTTTAAGGCGTTGTTATTCTTGGGAAGCGGCAGCGTGATCCATGCCATGGGTGGAGAACAAGATATTCGCCATATGGGTGGTTTATCAAAAAAGCTACGCATTACCTACATCACTTTCTTGATCGGTTGTATTGCTATTGCGGGAGTGCCTCCGTTTAGTGGCTTCTTTTCGAAGGACGCTATTTTACTAAGTGTGTTTTTGCACTCGCCTCTTCAATATGCATTGGCCTTATTGGCCGCTTTACTCACAGCCTTCTATATGTTCCGATTATTGTTCCTGACATTTTCCGGCCGCTTTAGAGGTACGCAAGAGCAACTACATCATTTACATGAGAGCCCGTTGGCCATGACCCTTCCGCTACTGGTATTGGCGGTGCTCTCCATCATTGGTGGGTGGGTAGGCATTCCTGCCGCGCTGGTTCCCGATGCAGAAGCCCTTTACCATTTTTTATCTCCAGTTATTCCGGAGGTGTCGCATACGGTATCACACGAAACAGAGTATGCCCTTATGGCCCTTTCTACCGGTTTGGTATTGGTCATGATCGGAGCTGCCTGGGTGCGGTATCGCAACTACCAATCCGGCAAACCCGCTAGTGCATTTATAAATTTATTGGAGAATAAATGGTACGTTGATGAGCTTTATCACAAAGCAGTGGTGCGTCCGTTTTACGTCTTGGCTGGATGGCTTCGCTCTATCGTGGAGGCCAAAGGTATCGACGGATTAGTAAATGGTGTGGGGCGTGCGGTGCAGTACAGTGCTCGTCAACTTCGTTTGGTGCAAAGTGGACAAGTAGGATTGTATGTGCTGTTGATGGTTTTGAGCATGGCCATAATGCTTCTGGTACAATTTTTTATTAGAAAATAAACCGACCGCGTTGCGGAACCGCTTATGATAGCTTTATTGATTGTATTGATCCCTTTGATAGGTGGTATCTTTTCTTTTGGGACCCACGCCAATAAGAAAGCGGCCCCAGTGATCTTTACTCTGTTTACAGCAGGGCTGCTGGCACTTACTTTACTTGCGCTAACTGTCTTTAACAACCCCTCTGGTTTTCAGTTTACGGCCCCATGGTTGTCTAGCTTGGGCAGTTCTTTCTCGCTGCTGTTTGACCCGCTGGCTATGGTGCTTTGTTTGCTCACGGCCCTCGTTTATTTCCTGTTGGCGCTTTATATGAGCGGTAAATCGGTACAGAAGCCAGCCGCTTTTTACGGATGGCTTTTGCTGGCACAGTCTGGCATGATGGGCGTGTTTCTGTCTACGGACGGATTGCTCTTTTACTTTTGTTGGGGAGCTGGCCCTCATCCCCATGTATTTTTTGAGTTCTATCTGGGGTGGTGCGCGTCGCATTGCGGTTACCTTTAAATTTTTTATCTATACTTTCTTGGGTTCGGTACTGATGCTGGCCGGCTTGATCTATTTGCAATCACAAACACCCGACCAGTCTTTTGCACTCTCGTCGCTGTTAAAAGTAAAATTGTCGACCGCCCAGCAATCTTGGTTGCTCTGGTTATTCTTGCCGGCTTTTGCCATTAAGCTTCCGTTGTTCCCTTTTCATACGTGGCAGCCCGACACCTACGAAGAGGCGCCCACGCCTGTAACGGCGGTGCTTAGCGCGGTGATGGTCAAGATGGGTGTGCTGGGTTTGCTGCGCTGGTTGCTCCCTTTCTTTCCGCTGGCGGCTTATCAATGGGGCGATGTGATCATGGGGTTAGCGGTAGGGGGTATCGTGTATGCATCACTTATTGCCTGGCGTCAAGACGATCTAAAGCGACTGGTCGCCTATTCTTCTATTGCACATATTGGTCTGATGGGGGCTGCCGCCTTTGCGGCCAATCTGGCTTCGTTGCAGGGGCTCTGCTTTCAGCTCTTTGCGCACGGTATAAATATTTTGGGAATGTGGTTGGTGGTCGACCTGATAGAGAGGAATTTGGGTACGCGTAAGATCTCGGAGTTGGGCGGATTGGCCAGTCATTCACCGGCACTGACTTTCTTTACCATCATTATTGCACTGGCTAATATCGCACTACCGCTCACGAATGGTTTTGTTGGCGAGCTATTGATGTTTGCCGGTTTGTTAGCTACTAAATCAAACTTTGCCTGGGTGCTCACCGTCACTGCCGGATTGGGTATTATTTTATCGGCCGTTTATACACTGGGGATGATCCGCGCTGTATTCTTTGGTGAATCTAATGCGGTTACCGGTCGTTCGATCAACTTGTCTGTACAGGAACAACTCGTATTGAGCGTGATTGTGGTATTAATCCTGGTATTTGGCATCTATCCGCAGCCCATGCTCGATGTAACGGCTGGTTATGTCGATCAATTATACAGACAAATCGATATCAGTTATCTATTTAGAAAATTCTAAGTTCTCTACTATGAATGCATTACTTGTTTCGGCTTTGTGGGGAGTGATCATGATGTTCAGTGGCATCGCCATTAAGCAAACGACGGTACTACGCTACCTGGCTATCGCAGGCGTTACGGTCTTACTGGCATTGAATACCGCCGAAATGCAAGGCTGGCAAGTAGTTGATATCGACACGACCGGCATGCTTCAATTCGATGCTTATTCGTTGCTGCTAAACACCATATTGCTGGGTTCGTTCCTTATTTATCTTTTGTTGAGTGGTTCAGCCATCGAGAGGATCGGCCATAATCTGTCGGATTATCTGGCCCTGCTGTTTTTTATTGGGGCTGGTATGATGATGGTCACTGCTTTTGAATCGTTACTTATTTTATTCTTGGGGATCGAGATCATCACCATCCCTCTTTATATATT
>JBJTFT010000132.1:0-13232 GCA_046093525.1 Sphingomonadales bacterium
ATCTCGAATGGACCCGGGCGCGACCAGTTGGTCGTTGTGCCGTGATAGTCAAATGGTCTTACATCAAAAAAATGTTTTTAAAATTTGGCGGTTTAAAAACTTCGCCGAAAATTTACACTACTAATCCGGTTCAGCTATGGCTACCAAACCTGAAAAGTCTGCAAAGAATACCGCAAAGCCTGTAAAGGATGCTGCTCGCTCGTCCGAAAAAAAGGAATCTCCCAAGAGCAAGAAAAAAGACCAGGACGACGACGAGTCCGATCACGACGAACTCAATGATGATTGGGAGAAGACCGAAGAAGGACAAGAAGAGGAATGGGATCCCGATTTTGACGAGTTTGATATACCCAAGTCAAAGGGAAAAAAGGCCGGCGATAAAAAAGGCGAAGAAGAGGACGATTTCAAATTCGAGGACGACGAGTTCAAAGATCTTTTCGACGAAAAAGGTTTTGATGACGACGAAGAAGATTTTTAATTGATCCCTTAGAGATAATAGGACGTATTTCGTTTTTCCTTACTGGTGTGCATCACGCAATAGTAACTGCAGGCTCTCTGCTGCGATCGCTGACTTCTTCTGGGTAAAAGCCTGCATACATTCCGGTGAGAGGCGAAGCAGGTAATTTCCTTTTGCTGACAGTTGCGCATCAAAATCGGGATTAAAGCGCATAAACGCTTCGCGATCCGTTTCGGTATACTTTAAAATGGCCTCTTGTTTGTAGCGCCCCGTGATGAGTAGGGTGGTCGTTTTTTTCTCTTCTTCTTTGGTAAGCGCGCCACCTTGCTTCGAATCTCGTTTTTCTCTTTCTTGCCTGGTAAGGGTTGTCTCGCTTCCGTCTTCTTCAAAAACATAGTGTGTGGCGATGAATTTCTTTACATGGTTCATCGATTCGGTGGGCAGCTGGTACTGTAGTTTCCAAAAATCGGTATGACCACTGCGTTGGATCGCTTGTCGAACGCGCCCCTCTCCGCCATTGTAGGCGGCTATCACCAATAACCAATCTTGAAATTCACCATAGAGATCGCGCAAATAGCCGGCCGCGGCATGGGTACTTTTAATGTAGTCGGTACGTTGATCGAGCGATCGGGTAACGGTTAGTCCGTACCGTCTGGCCGTACCCGGCATAAATTGCCAAGGCCCCACGGCCCCAGCCCACGAAACAGCGTTAGACTTAAGTCCTGATTCGATAACGGCCAGGTACTTGAGTTGGGGTGGAAGACCATATTGGCGCAGTACCTGGTCCATCATATCGAAATAAGGGCGACCCCAGTCCCGCATTTTACGCAAACCGGCTCCGTAGCGCTCCATGTAGCTTTGTACAAAGCCGATGGCCAGCGGATGTAAACGGGTTATCGCCTTATCGGACGTAGAAGTGCTTTCGAAAAGTTGAGTAAAGCCACGAGCGGTGGCAGGGCCCGTAACGGATGATCCCGAAGAGGACATCGGTTGTGCCAACAAAGGGGGCACCGCATCGATCCATCCAAGAAAAAGGAAGCACAGGGGTAGCAGCGACCGGCCGCATCGAGAAAAGGTCGGGGAGACCCGCTTACTCTTTGGCAGAGCGATTGATATCACTGGCGCTTTCTTCAATCTCTCTTTTTACGTTGCTTTTAGCATCGTTGAACTCGCGCACACCTTTTCCGAGTCCACGCATCAACTCGGGTATTTTTTTACCACCGAACAGCAGTAAAACGATCACAAGTATGATGATGATCTCGTTAGTGCCCAGCATTCCCAGCAAAATAGGATTTGTCATAACGTTCGATTGTCTTGTAAAGATACTAACTGCGCGTGTGTTGAGGGCAAAAAAAATCCCGCAGGACCTTGTCGTAGCTGCGGGATATAAAATAGATGGTTGATTTATGCCTGGGTGCTTTCGGCAACGGCCATGCGCTTTTCACGGATACGGGCACTCTTACCGCTTCTGCTACGTTGGTAGAACAGTTTGGCGCGACGCACATGTCCGGTCTTGTTAAGTTCGATAGAATCGATGTTGGGAGAAAAGAAAGGGAAAACTCTTTCTACCCCTACACCGTCAGAAATTTTTCTAACCGTAAAGCTGGCGGTATGACCCGAACCCTGCTTTTTGATCACATCCCCTTTAAAGGACTGGATCCTCTCTTTGTTTCCTTCGATGATCTTATAGTTCACCGTGATATTATCACCGGGTTTAAAAGCAGGAAACTGCTTTTTGGCGGTCAGTTGTTCGTGTACGTAGGCAATAGCGTTCATGATCCAATGATTTAAGGGGAGGCAAAGGTAAGGAAGTTTCACGGAATGCCCAAACCAAGGGGCGTAAAAAACTATCCCGCAACAAAAAGCCCGTTGAAGTACAACGGGCTGTAGGTCAATTAGTAGTGACAGATAGCCCGACGGTGGTTTAGCGGGCTACGTTTACGGCTCTTTTTTCGCGGATCACGGTCACCTTGATCTGACCGGGAAAGGTCATTTCGGTCTGGATCTTTTGAGCGATCTCGAACGAGAGGCGGTCCGAATCTTGGTCGCTGACTTTTTCGGCCTCCACAATAACGCGCAATTCACGCCCCGCCTGAATGGCATAGGCTTTTTCGACTCCGTTATAGCCCATGGCTAGATTCTCGAGGTCTTTGATCCGTTGCAGGTATTGTTGCATGATCTCCCTGCGGGCACCAGGGCGTGCGCCACTGATGGCATCACAGGCCTGGATGATGGGCGAGATCACAAATTGCATCTCTACTTCGTCGTGGTGAGCGGCAATGGCGTTGACCACGGCCGGATTCTCTCCGTATTTCTCGGCTAGTTTGGCGCCAAGCAGGGCATGGCTCAGTTCACTCTCTTCGTCGGGCACTTTACCAATATCGTGCAGCAGGCCCGCTCTCTTTGCCAGTTTGGGGTTGAGTCCAAGCTCGGCCGCCATGGTCGCGCAAAGGTTGGCGGTCTCGCGGCTGTGCATCAATAGATTTTGTCCGTACGAAGAACGGAAGCGCATTCTTCCGACCATTCGTACCAGCTCTTTGTGTAAGCCGTGAATCCCCAGTTCGATAACGGTCCGCTCTCCGATCTCCATCACCTGCTCCTCGATCTGCTTGCGGGTCTTTTCGACCACCTCTTCGATACGGGCCGGATGGATACGACCATCGCTGACCAGTCGTTGCAAACTCAGACGCGCGATCTCGCGACGCAAGGGATCAAAACTCGATAGCAAAATAGCTTCCGGGGTGTCATCTACGATCAGGTCTACACCGGTAGCGGCCTCAATGGCGCGAATATTTCTTCCTTCTCGACCAATGATCTGTCCTTTGATCTCGTCGCTTTCGAGATTGAATACGGTAATGGAGTTCTCGATAGCTTGTTCTGCCGCGGTACGTTGGATGGTTTGAATTACGATCTTACGCGCCTCTTTGCCGGCTTTTTGTTTGGCCTCTTCGATGATCTCTTGCTGCAAGGCCAGCGCCCGGGTCTGCACCTCGCTCTTGAGGCTTTCGAGTAGTTGATTGCGGGCATCTTCGGCAGAGAGGTTCGCGATCTTCTCTAATCGGCGCACATGTTCCTCTTGATGCTTTTCGTATTCACCGCGTTTGATGTTGACCAGCTCGATCTGACGATTGAGATTTTCTTTGATGGCCTCGTTCTCTTTGATCTGTTTATCGAGGTTGTTCTCTTTTTGGTTGACGGATTGCTCTTTTTGGCGAATGCGGTTCTCGGCGTCGTTGGCCTTTTTATTGCGCTCAAGGGTCTCTCGCTCATGAGCGGCCTTTAGCTGCACGAATTTTTCTTTGGCCTCGAGTTCTTTTTCTTTACGAACGGTCTCGGCTCTTAGTTCGGCTTCTTTGAGAATGGTCTGCGCCTGAATTTCTGCTTCTTGAACTTTTTTGTCACTGGCTTTGCCAAAGATAACACGGCCTGCCAGGAGGCCAATTGCTCCGGCGAATACGCCTATAAGGGCGTACAGTATATTGGGGTCCATTGATGTTTAGGTTTAGGGGGTTCACAATACTTGTTTTGGAGACCCTTTGCAAGCGTGGGGGTCTGGTAACAATGCTCAAGTAAAGGTACGAAAAAAATGGGTCGACCCCCCTTAGTGCTTGTTTATTTCGGCATCGAGCAGCTGTTCGAGCAGCTGTAGCTCGTGGACGAGTGTTTCGTGTTGAGCGGCCTGTAGGGCAGCATTTACGGCAGCGGTTTCAGTGCCTGACTCGTTGGGGGTTTCTGCGTTAGCCTCAGTGGCAGCCGGCACCGTAGGCTGGGTGGCATACCAAAGGATGGTCATGGCCAGGTAATCTTGCATGTCCTTTCCGGCAAAGTTGGTCTTGAACTCCAGCAGTTTTTGATCGATCTGTTGTAGGGTGCGAAGCACCAGTGCCTCGTTTTTGGGCTCCACCTTAATTCGGTAGGTGCGGTCACCGACCTGGGCTGCTATGGGAATCAGTTCTTCGTTCATGTCGATTAATTGCCCAGCTGTCCAATACAGCGGTCAATTTCTTTTATGTAGTGATTGATCTTTTTTTCGATGGCGGTTTTCTCTTCTTGACTCAATCCCGTTGTTCTTACCAGGGCCGCAGAGAGTTGGTCGCTCAACCCCTGGTTGTGTGTGCGCTGTTCGGTCAGGGCTCCTTTCAACTTTTCGATCTCGTCGGAAAGGCGGCGTTTTTCACTGAGCAAGGCATTGTGGGCAGCGATCAGCTGTTGTAGTTTTTCCCTTATTCGTTGAAGGTCTGCTGCGTTACTCATTTTCTTACCGTGGCCTCGAGTTCTTTTTCCAAGCTCTTGATGATGTTATTCATCCAACCTTCGATCTCCTTATCCGTGAGCGTTTTTTCAGGATCGGAGAACGTTAGGTTGATGGCGATCGATTTTTTGCCGGCGCCCAGTTTATCGCTCTCGAATATATCAAAGACTTTGATATCCCGCAGCGTTTTGATACGGATCTTTTGCAGGCATTCCCGGATCGAATGCCAGGGGAGGGTAGCGGTCACCACCAGGGCCAAGTCTCTTTCTACCGAAGGAAATCGGGGCAGCTCCTGCACCTTGATCGGTTGTGCGGCTGCCAGTGCTGCGATCGTTTTCCAGTTGAGCTCGGCATAATAGACCGACTGTTTGATGCCAAACGTACGGGCCGTGGACGGTAGTACCAAACCTCCTGTGCCCACTATTTGATCTTGTGAGTGCCAATGAAGGGCTTGTTGCAAGTGCGGATGCGTACCCGGTACTGACGAGACCGACAGGCCAGCCGCGGCAACGACGAACTCAACGGCCCCCTTGAGAGTCTAGAGGTCTACAGGCTACCGGACTCTTGCCAATGCGTGGGCCGTTTCTGACCGCTCAGCACCAAGCATAAACGCAGTTCTTCTTGGTAGGGTCCCTCTGTTGTTTTGGCATAGGTGGTGCCAAATTCAAAAAGTTGAAGATCAAGATTGCGATGGTTGAGGTTATGCCCTACTACCTCGAGCGCCGTGGGCAGTAAGCTGGCCCGAAGCGCATTGAGCTCGGCGCTAAGGCTATTGATCATAGTGACCAGCGCATCGCCCTGTTCAGGAAAGTAAGCGCTGTTGGTGATCGAATTGGTCATGATCTCGTGATAACCCAATCCGGCCAATCGATCAGCGATTCTTTCCCGCAGGGTCTCTTTGTGCAAATAGGCGGGTTGCTCTACGGCGGGAGAAATGGAGATGGTAGTAGGGATGGAAATATTATCCAGGCCATCGATACGCAAGATCTCCTCTACCAGGTCGGCAGGCAGGGTAATGTCGGGTTTGTGTGAAGGAACCTTTACGGTTATTCCATTTTCATCTTCTGTTGCCGTAGTGAATCCTAAGCTATGTAAAATGCCGATGGCCGCTTGGGGAGCATAGTCTTTGCCACTGATCTTTTTTAGATAGGACCAGCGCAAAGAAACGAGCGGGGCGGTAAGCGGGGTAGGGTAGCAATCGACAGGCGCGGCAGCGATGGTGCCGCCTGCGATCTCGCCGATCAGATACGCGGCTCGTTGTAAAATGGGTAGTGTGGCACTTACATCGGTTCCTTTTTCGAAGCAGGTGGCCGCGTCGGTGCGCAGCTGGTGGCCGAACGACGTCTTACGTATGGTAATGGGATCGAAAAAAGCGCTCTCCAAAAAAAGAGCGGTGGTAGTACTACCAATGCCGCTCTCTAGTCCGCCGTATACACCGGCGATGCACATCGGCTCCCGACTGTTGCAGATCATTAGATCGTCGGCACTCAGGGTTCTGTTTACTCCGTCGAGCGTTACAAACGATGTCCGGTCGGGCACGTTGCGCACCACGATTCGATCTCCCACAATTTTGGCACGGTCAAATGCATGCAGGGGTTGACCGGTCTCGTGCAGCACATAGTTGGTAATGTCCACTATGTTGTTGATAGGGTTGACCCCAATGGCCTTCAACCGTTGTTGCATCCACCGGGGCGAAGGGCCCGTTTGTATGCCGTCAATGCAGAGTCCGCTGTAACGGGGGCAGGCTTTCGTATTCTCGATCGTGACTTGTACGGCAGCGGCAGGTAGCGAAGGAGCGAAGCTTGCCGTAGCGGGCCAGCGTGGTTGCCAATTTTTTTGTTCGTGATGATTGATGTAAGCACAGACATCGCGGGCAACGCCCCAGTGACTCATCGCATCCATGCGATTGGGCGTAAGCCCTATCTCGATGATGGTGTCTTCGTAGGGTGTAAAAAACTCGGATGCGCTCATACCGATTTTGGCTGTAAGCGGCAACACCAGGATTCCTGCATGCGAATGGCCCAACCCGATCTCGTCTTCTGCACAGATCATGCCCTGGCTCTCTTCTCCTCTGATTCGGGCATTTTTCATGGTCAGCGGAGCAGCATTGACCGGATAGATGGTGGCACCTACCGGAGCTACCACTACTTTTTGTCCGACGGCCACATTGGGAGCGCCGCATACGATCGACAAAAGATTCTCCGACCCTATGTTCACTTTTGTGAGCGTGAGTTTATCGGCATTGGGATGTTTTTCGGTGGTCATTACCTCGCCGATCACCAGTCCTTTTAATCCTCCTTTTACTTCTTCGTAAGCGGCGACCCGCTCTACCTCGAGCCCGATAGAAGTGAGTATCTCACTGAGCTGCTCCACCGGCACAGGAGCGGGTAAATAATCCAATAACCATTGGTAAGAAAGGGTCATGTTCTCTCTGTTAATTTACTGTTTGCGAAGATAAAGGAAAGGCGGTAGCCGCAGGGCTACATCCGGTAACAAACTGCGTTGATGTTCATACCTGCTCCTACCGATGCGAACAGTACAATATCGCCGGCTTGCAGATCGTGCGCATCCCATTGTCCTTTTCTGACCATATCGAAAAGGGTGGGGATCGTGGCCACCGAACTATTGCCCAGTTTGTGGATGTTCATGGGCATTACATGTTCGGGCAGCTCTTTTTTGCCGTACAGCTTATAGAGCCGCTTGATGATGCCCTCGTCCATTTTTTCGTTGGCCTGGTGCAGAAATACTTTTTTGACCGATTCGATGGGTATGCCCGCTTTGTCGAGACAATCTTTCATGGCAGCAGGTACGTGCTGCATGGCATACTCATACACTTTACGCCCCTTCATCTTGATGTAGCGCACCTTGGGATCGGCTCCCGGCCGATTACTTTTTCCCAACGAAATATAATAGGCCTCTTCGGAACAATGGCTTTGCACGCTGCAGGCTATGATGCCCGGACCAGTTGGCGGGCTGGGCCTTGCTTCGAGAACGGCCGCCCCGGCTCCGTCAGAAAAGATCATGCTGTCTCGGTCGTAGGCATCAATAACGCGACTAAGCGTTTCGGTACCGATCACCAGTGTTTTGGTCGCTATGCCTGCTTTGATGAAAGCGTCGGATTGAATAACGCCTTGCAACCATCCCGGACAGCCGAACAAGATATCATAGGCTACGCAATTCGGATTGCGGATGCCCAGCCCATGTTTTACGCGGCTGGCCAGCGAGGGCACGGCATCGCTTTGCACCGTGTGGCTGATAACATTGCCGAAATTGTGTGCGACAATAAGCTGATCGAGCGTTTCCGGATCGATCCCACTATCGGCGATGGCTCTTTTGGCCGCTTCGATGGCCATATCGGAACAGGTCATCTGTTCGTTGGCATATCTTCTTTCCTCTATGCCGGTAATATCCTTGAACTTCTGTACGATCTCTTGCCCGGGCGCCTCAATGGGGGTGCCTTCCTCTGCATAGAAAGTCTGCTCCACAAATGCTTCGTTGGCTTTTACAACAGGAGGTATAAAACATCCCGTTCCGGTAATGACAGTCTGTAGCGGTATCATCAGCTTTGGTTAAGAAGGGGCTATTGTAAATATAGCCCCAAAAGTCAATAACATTCGTTAGTGGGCAGTCGTAAATAATAAGTGCTTATTTTTACCCGCGAAAATCAACTACTATGGCTCATGCAATGCTCCACGGAAAAAAGGGGATCATCTTCGGTGCGCTCGACGAGCGTTCCATTGCTTGGAAAACGGCTCTTCGTTGTTACGAAGAGGGCGCACAGTTGGTGCTGACCAATGCACCCGTGGCGCTGCGGATGGGAGAGATCAATAAATTGTCTGTCCTATGCGGCAATGCTCCGGTAATTGGAGCTGATGTGACCAACATGGAAGACCTCAAGCATCTATTTGAAAAATCGATGGAACACTTCGGTGGAAAGATCGATTTTGTGCTGCACTCCATTGGCATGAGTTTGAATGTTCGCAAAGGCAAGCCTTATACCGAAATGAACTACGAGTGGAATGGCAAGACCCTGGATATCTCGGCCATGAGCCTGCACCGCGTGTTGCGAACCGCCTGGGACCTGGATGCCATCAGCGAATGGGGCAGTGTGGTGGCGCTGAGTTATATCGCTGCGCAGCGCGTTTTTCCCGACTACAACGAAATGGCCGATGCCAAAGCACTCTTAGAAAGCGTCACGCGCAGTTTCGGTTACCATTATGGGGTCAAACGAAAAGTGCGCGTCAACACGATTTCGCAATCACCCACGCCGACTACGGCGGGCAGTGGGGTTAAAGGATTTGATGGGTTTTTAAATTATGCCGAGGCCATGAGCCCGTTGGGTAATGCAGGGTCTGCCGATTGCGCCAATTATTGTGTGACGCTGTTTAGCGATATGACCCGCTATGTAACCATGCAGAATCTTTTTCACGACGGCGGATTCAGCTTTACCGGTGTTACGCAACAGGTGATAGACAAAATGGGAACGCCCTGACCACGACTGTGATCAGTACTCGTCTTCGTTGAACAAGAAATCGTCTTGGGTAGGATAATCAGGCCAAATGTCTTCGATGGTCTCATAGACATCTCCCTCGTCTTCGAGTTCCTGCAAATTCTCGACCACTTCTATGGGTGCTCCCGAGCGAATGGAGTAATCGATCAACTCGTCTTTGGTGGCAGGCCAAGGTGCGTCTTCGAGGTAAGAGGCCAGTTCTAAAGTCCAGAACATACGGATACGTTTAGTAGGTAATCGAGGTCTATTTTTGCGCAAATGTAAAGGGATTGACGAATTTTCCAAATAACCTTTATCCTTTCTGAGCCGGGGCTTGATTTTTTTTATAGTTTCGGTTCTAATTCAACATGGTCTTGTTAAGCGGAATTGCCATTTACAAACGTTACGGAGCCCTGGATATTCTCAGGGGGGTCAGCCTTGAACTACAACAAGGTCAGGTAGCGGCCATCGTGGGCCCCTCCGGCTGCGGAAAAAGCACCCTACTTCATGTGTTGGGCACCCTCGATCGTCCTGACCAGGGGCAGGTATTGATCAATGGTACCGATGTGCTGCAGTTGGGCCCTAAGAAACTCGCCGCGTTCAGAAACCAACATATCGGATTTGTATTCCAGTTCCATCATCTGCTTCCTGAATTCAGTGCCCTGGAGAACGTTGCGATCCCAGGCTGGCTGGCCGGTCGCTCCAAGGCGGTCGTTCGTCAAGAAGCTACCCGGCTACTTGACAAACTGGGTCTTTCTCACCGACTCGATCACAAGCCCTCACAACTCTCGGGTGGCGAGCAGCAACGAGTGGCCGTGGCCCGGGCACTTATCAATCAACCTTCGGTCGTGTTGGCCGATGAGCCCAGCGGTAATCTCGATTCCATCAATGCCAGGGAGCTTCATCAGTTATTTTTCAGGTTGCGCGACGAAACGGGACAAGCCTTTTTATTGGTGACACACAACGAGGAATTGGCCCGTCAGTGTGACCGGGTCTGGACCATGCGCGATGGTATGCTCGCTTAAATTAGCTGAGGCGGGGTCTCCAGCAATTATCCTTTACCCCTAACTGTTGCCCCGTGTAGCGGGCCAGCACGAAAATATAATCGCTCAGTCGGTTGAGATACTTGACGACTCTTTCATTGACCATGATTCCTTCGTATTGCATTCGCACGCAACAGCGTTCGGCCCTTCTGCAGATGCAGCGAAGTACATGTAGATGCGATACGGCGGCGGCACCACCGGGTAAAATAAAGTACTTCATTTCGGGGAGCTGTTCGGTCATGCGGTCGATCTCTTTTTCCAGCAGGCGAATATCCTCCTCCGCCAGATCGGGTAAGGCCATGCCAGGTTCTTTCTCGGCATCACAGGCCAACGAGGAGCCAATGGTGAAAAGACGGTCCTGTATCTCGGCCAATACCTGTACCGAGGTGGGATCGGTCAGCAGATCACGGCAAAGCCCCACGTACGAATTGAGCTCATCGACGGTGCCATACGCTTCGATACGAAAATGTGATTTGGGAACTTTAGTGCCACCGATCAGCGAGGTGGTGCCATCGTCTCCTGTCTTTGTGTAGATCTTCAGGGCCATGCCAGTTAATTATTTGCGCGTTTGTATGCAAAGTAACGTAACAATACCTGCCTCCTAAGGTTCGGTGGCTCCTAAAAAAATCTTGTTTAACCTTTAGTGAATTTCGGGTTGAGTTGGTCGGTCTCGATGACCCCGTCGCGCAGACGCACGATGCGGCGGGAGTGATTGGCGATATCCTCTTCGTGTGTCACGATCACAATGGTGTTGCCATTCTTATAGATAGCCTCGAAAATATCCATGATCTCTTGCGAGGTCTTGGAGTCGAGATTACCGGTGGGTTCGTCCGCTAAAATAATGGCTGGATCGTTGACCAGTGCCCGGGCAATGGCCACACGCTGGCACTGCCCACCCGACAATTCATTGGGACGGTGATGGCTGCGGTCGGTCAGCTGCACCATCTCGAGCATCCGCATAGCTTTTTCGATGCGATCTTTTTTACTCATGCCGGCATAGACCAGCGGCAAGGCCACATTCTCGGCAGCGGTCAGCCGGGGCAATAAATTGAATTGTTGAAAGACGAATCCGATCTCTTTGTTTCGTACCTCGGCCAGCGAATCGTCGGCCATCTGGCTCACGTCGTTATTGTTCAATACGTAGCGACCCTGCGTTGGCGTATCGAGACAGCCGATGATGTTCATCAGCGTGCTTTTCCCGGATCCGGAGGGTCCCATCAACGCCACATATTCGTTCTTGAAGATATCGAGCGAAAGACCTTTTAGCACCGGCAGCTCCTGTTTGCCCATGAAATAACTTTTTTCGATCTGCTCCAGGTGAATGATGCCTTCTGCCATAGCGTGTTTTTGAATCAGATGCCAAAGATAACCCATCTCTTTTAGCTATCTTCGCCCCAATGGACAAGAAGAAGCAAATTGTGATGAGCGGTATCCGTCCCACCGGGTTCTTGCACCTGGGCAACTACTTTGGGGCGGTGCGCAATTATGTGCGCCTGCAACAGGAGTACAACTGCTTTTTTATGGTGGCCGATCTGCATTCGTTGACTACCCATCCCGATACGGCCTTGCTCAAAGAACAAGTATTTCGGGTGTTGGCAGAAAATATCGCCTGCGGGCTCGATCCGGAGCAGGCCGTGCTCTATTGCCAAAGCCACGTTCCCGAAACGGCCGAATTATACTTATTGCTCAATATGCTGGCCTATGTCGGTGAGCTGGAGAAAACGGTAACATTCAAAGACAAAGTTCGTCAGCATCCCGATAACGTAAATGCGGGGTTACTTACGTACCCGGTATTACAAACCGCCGATATCATCTTACATCGCGCCGCCCTGGTACCGGTAGGTAAAGACCAGGAGCAGCATCTCGAAATGGCCCGCAATTTCGTCAAGCGGTTCAACCATCGCTACGGAGAAGTATTTCCCGAGCCGCAGGCCTTTAACTTCGGAGAGGAGTTACTAAAAGTGCCTTCGTTGGACGGATCCGGTAAGATGAGCAAGAGCGAGAATCAATACGCTACCTTGTATTTGGCCGACAGCGATGAGTTGATCCAAAAGAAGATCATGCGGGCCAAGACCGATAGTGGTCCTACGAGTCCGGGTGCACCTAAACCCGATTATATCGTCAACCTGTTTCAATTGATGAAATTGGTCAGTGCCCCCGAAACAGTGGCCCAGTTCGAAGCCGCCTACGATACTTGTGGTATTCGGTATGGCGACATGAAATCGCAACTGGCGGCAGACATGATCCGGTTTATTGCGCCCATTCGAGAAAAAGCCCTCTCGCTTCAGCAAGACGGTGCCTACCTGCAAAAGGTAATGCGAAGCGGGGCCCAAAAAGCCCGTGAGAGTGCTTCGCAGACCTTGCAGCTGGTCAAAGAGGCCATGGGGCTCACGTATTATTGATTTTCCCTAATTTTAACTCCCTTCAAAAAATAAAGCCGATTCGTTGGCATCCCGCATGGCAAAAGCAAGAAAACCCAAGCATATCGCAGTGGCCGGTAACATCGGAGCCGGTAAGACCACGCTCACCGAGTTACTCAGTAAACACTACAAGTGGATTCCGCATTTTGAGGATGTCGACCACAATCCGTACCTGATGGATTTCTACGAGGATATGCCCCGGTGGAGTTTTAATCTGCAGATCTATTTTTTAAATAGTCGCCTCCGGCAGTTGGTCGAGATCCAGCAGGGTACCGAGACCGTCATTCAAGATCGTACCATATACGAAGATGCCAACATCTTTGCCCCCAATCTGCACGAGATGGGGCTGATGAGCAAGCGCGATTTTGATAATTATTTTCATTTTTTTCAAACTCTCAAATCGCTGGTACAACCTCCGGACCTGCTCATTTATCTGCAGGCCTCGGTGCCCACGTTGGTGGGGCAAATTCAGAAGCGAGGGCGCGATTACGAAGAGAATATTCGCCTCGATTACCTCAAGAAGCTCAACGAATATTACAACAAGTGGATCGGCGAGTATAAAGAGGGTAAACTA
>JBJTFT010000133.1:0-11571 GCA_046093525.1 Sphingomonadales bacterium
GGTATAAACAGTCTGGTCTTTCTTAACTTTCGCAGTTATGCCGGCATCGTACGTTATACGGGGGTGCAAGATGCGGTACGTGTTTCGCTATCCCTCCTGACCTCTGTTGTGGTACTGGCCTTACTCAGCTTGGTAACCTTGGTAAATGGATCTACGTTCATCAGTCTGCCGGCAGTCACCCTCATCATTTACACGTTATTTAGTTTTCTCGGTCTCATCTCGTACAGAGTCGTCGTAAAATATTCTTTTTCTTATTTACGAAATGTAAAACTTGATCCCAAGTTCGTGGTGATCTATGGAGCAGGGGAGTCCGGTCTGGCTACTAAACGGGTCTTGGAGCACGATCTTACCAGCCGGGTAAAGGTATTGGCTTACATCGACGATAATCCTCGTAAGTCGGGTAAGGTCATCGATGGTATCAAGATCATGGATTTTACTGACATTGAGTCTTTATTCAAGTCTCAACATGTGGATGAGCTGATCATTTCTGCTTTCTCTGTTCCTCCTTCCCGAAAGGCCGAACTGGTCGAGATCTGTTTAGAGAATAATATTACCGTCCTTACGGTTCCGCCCCTCGATAAATGGATCAACGGTCAGTTTTCTAAAAAGCAATTGCAGTCGATCCGTATCGAGCAACTGCTGGAGAGAGATCCCATACAGTTAAGCCACGGCGAGTTGTATAACCAGATCAGGGGCAAACGGGTCTTGGTAACCGGTGGGGCCGGTTCGATCGGAAGCGAGATCGTTCGGCAGTTACTCAATTACCAGCCGGCGTCGGTGGTTGTTTGTGATCAAGCCGAAACACCGTTGCATGAGTTGGAGCTCGAGTTATCGGCCTCTCGTAGCGGTGTAAAATTATTCTTCTTCTTAGGTGATGTGCGTAATCCTAATAGGATGAAGGAACTCTTTTCTGAGTTTCATCCACAGGTAGTTTATCACGCGGCCGCCTACAAGCATGTTCCCATGATGGAGCAGTCTCCGGCCGAGGCGGTACTGACCAATGTGGCCGGTACAAAGTTATTGGCCGACCTTGCTGTTACCTACAAGGTTCAACGTTTTGTGATGGTCTCTACCGACAAGGCCGTGAATCCCACCAATGTAATGGGGGCCTCAAAACGACTGGCCGAGATCTATGTACAACAGCTTTCTACCCTTACTACCCACCAGACGAAATTTATCACCACACGTTTTGGCAATGTGCTGGGTTCGAATGGCTCGGTCATTTTACGTTTCAAGGACCAGATCGCCAAGGGTGGCCCCGTTACCGTTACGCATCCCAACATCATCCGTTACTTTATGACGATACCCGAAGCCACACAGCTGGTACTCGAGGCGGGCTCGATGGGTAACGGAGGAGAGATCTACGTATTCGATATGGGTAAACCTGTCCCCATTGTTGACCTGGCCCGAAAGATGATCCGCTTGTCGGGCATGGTTCCGGGAATTGACATTGAGATCAAATATACTGGCCTGAGACCCGGCGAAAAGCTATACGAAGAGCTATTAAATGATGCCGAAAATACTCAGCCCACGCATCATCAAAAAATTCTGATCGCCAAGAACGCAGCTGTGAATATTGTTGAAATAGAGGGCGTATACCAGCGCCTGTTTGCCCTTGCCCAGGAGGCCGCTACGCATCTCGAGATGGTCTCTCTTATGAAAGAACTGGTCCCTGAGTTTATCTCTAATAACTCCGTTTACGAGCAGCTCGACCAAGAAAAGGCCAAACTGGTTTCCATCAACAAGGTGGGATAAGGGAGTTGGGAAGGCAACCCTTTTTCATTTTATTTTATTGATTATTAACGCCTTAGGATAAAAGCGTCCTTGCTTTTTCTTTCCATGGCTATTTCTGTTCAAAAATTTTAATAAAATATTAAACAATTCTACCGCTTTTCGGACCAATTCTGTTTAACTTAGCATTTCATTAATTTAAACAAAAAATGTCAACGGTAGAGTTTAACCAGCTTTTGCTGCATAATGCAGACTTCTTAAAGCCCTTTGCGATCAATCTTACCCGCGACTCCGAGGCGGCCAATGATCTTTTTCAGGAGACTTTGTACAAGGCCCTGGCCAACCGCGAAAAGTACAATGCAGGTACGAACATCAAGGCCTGGCTCTTTACCATCATGCGCAATATTTTCATCAACAACTACAGGCGCAAGGCAAAGCAAAAAACAATTTTTGATAACTCGGACAATGATTATTTGTTGAACCATGCCGGACCGGTCGTGAATAATGACGCCGAGGCGGGCATGCGCTTAAAAGAAATGCAAGCTGCCATTCGCAATTTGCCCGAGATCTTCAAAACTCCCTTTCTGCTCTATTTTGATGGATACAAATACAACGAGATCGCCGATACCCTGGGCGAACCCTTAGGTACCATCAAGAGCCGCATTCACTTTGCCCGCAAATTGCTCAAGGAACAAATTCAACGGGCTTAACTTTACGGGGTGACTACACAACGTTCTGCTTTAGTGATCGGAAGCGGCTTTGCCGGTCTGTCGGTGGCCTCTTTTTTGGCCAAGGCGGGTTGGAAGGTGACCGTGCTCGAAAAGAATACCGGTCCCGGGGGGCGTGCGCGTCAACTTAAGGCCGATGGTTTTTTGTTCGATATGGGCCCCAGCTTTTATTGGATGCCCGATGTTTTTGAGCGCTACTTTGCACAATTTGGGAAAAAGGTTTCCGATTATTACCAGCTGGATCGACTCGATCCTTCTTACCGCGTTTATTGGGAGGAGGGATATACCGATCTGGCGGCCGACTTCGAAACCCTCAAACAAACCTTTGAAAGTATCGAGCCCGGTAGTGGTGCTCAGTTGGAAAAATATCTAAAAGAGGCGCTGGTCAAATACGAGGTGGGCATGGGGCGCTTTGTGCAAAAGCCGGGTCTGTCTCTTACCGAGTTCATGAATTGGGAAACCATCAGTGGGGCCCTCAAATTACAATTGCTGACGTCGATCAGTAAACATGTGGCCCATCACTTCAAGCACCCTCGCTTGCGCCAGCTAATGGAGTTTCCGGTGTTGTTTTTGGGAGCGTTACCGCAAGATACCCCCGCTCTTTATTCTCTGATGAACTATGCCGACATCAAAGGCGGCACTTGGTTTCCCCATGGCGGTATGTACGCTGTGGTCGAGGCCATGTATCAATTGGCTTTGGAGTTGGGTGTTGAATTTAAATTCAACGAAACGGTTCAGTCATTTACGGTAGAGCCTGCAACTTCTGCTGCTGCAAAAGGTCTCGCTTCCGGTGCAAAACGAAAGTCTTCCGGATCTAAAGGCTGCATAACACAAGTGATAAGTTCATCGGGTGTGTTTACGGCCGATGTCGTAGTGAGTGGGGCTGATTATCATTTTACCGAGCAGCAGCTATTGCCCTCCGCCTACCGTACTTACAGCGAATCATATTGGCAAAAAAGGGTGATGGCCCCTTCTTGCCTCATGTATTACGTAGGACTAAATAAAAAACTAAAAGACCCCGTTCATCATTCCCTGTTCTTTGATGTCTCTTTTGCCACGCATGGCCATGAGATCTACAAAGACCCTAAGTGGCCTACCGACCCACAGTTTTATGTAAGTGTTTCGTCGGCTACCGACCCTTCGGTAGCACCGCCGGGTTGCGAGAACATCGTATTTCTGATTCCGGTGGCCTCGGGCCTCAGTGGAGATGATGAGGCGCTGCGGGAGTACTATTTTAAAAAGATCGTGGCCCGTCTCGAAAAGCAACTGGGCGAATCGATCATGGACGCTATCGTTTATAAAAAGATGTATTCGGTTGCAGATTTTAAGGATGATTATAATTCATTTAAAGGCAATGCGTATGGGCTGGCGAATACCCTGCTCCAAACGGCTGTGTTCAGGCCGGCTTGTCGAAGTAAAAAAGTGGATAATCTGTTTTACACCGGTCAGCTAACGGTGCCCGGCCCGGGTGTACCTCCTTCGCTGATCAGCGGTGAGGTGGTAGCGACGGTCTGCATCGATGCTTTTAAATAAATTCGTATCTTAACGGTATGATCGGACTTTTTCATAGCTCGAGCGAAGAGTGCAGCCAAGTGGTGACCCGCCGCTACAGTACTTCTTTTGCGTCTGCCATTCGCATGTTACATCAGGACTTGCGGGCTCCGACCTGTAATATCTATGGCTTTGTTCGGCTGGCCGATGAGATCGTAGATACTTTTCATGAGCATGACAAGGCATCACTGCTGGCTGATTTTAAAAAAGATACCTACGCGGCTATCGCCCAGGGCATCAGCCTGAATCCCATCTTGCATAGTTTTCAGCGAACGGTGAATCAGTACGGGATCGATCAGCAATTGATCGAGGCTTTTTTCCGTAGCATGGAAATGGACCTGTCTCAAAAAAAATATGATAACCGCGGTTACCTGGAGTACATCTACGGATCGGCCGAAGTAGTGGGGCTGATGTGCTTGTATGTTTTCTGCGAGGGAGACCGGGAGCGCTATGCATCGTTGGAGAGTGGTGCCCGCTCACTCGGAGCAGCTTTTCAAAAAGTGAATTTTTTACGTGATATCAAGGCTGACTTCAATGGACTCTCCCGCGTGTATTTTCCGGGATGTGATTTCAATAATTTTACTACGGCCGAGAAGCGAAAGATCGAGGCAGATATTTTAGAGGATTTTAGGGCCGCCTACGCGGGCATCCAGCAATTACCGCTCAAGGCTCGTTTTGGCGTTTATGTGGCCTATAAGTATTATTTATCGCTGTTCAAAAAGATCCGCCGTCTGGAGCCTAAGCGAGTACTGGAAAGCCGCATTCGCATTCCCAATTACCGCAAGGCGATGATCGTGGTACGGGCCGGGGTCAAAAATCAACTGCGTCTCATCTGATGAAAGCGGTCTCGGCCATAGCAGCCCAACTTATTTTGGTGGATGAGCAGGATCGCCCCATTGGAACTTGCGAAAAAATGGAGGCCCATCAAAAGGGGCTCTTGCACCGCGCCTTCAGCATTTTTATCTTCAACCCACTGGGCCAAATGTTGCTACAGCAGCGTGCGCTGGGTAAATACCATAGCGGCGGGTCCTGGACGAATGCCTGTTGCAGTCATCCATTTCCGACCGAAGAGAATCGCGAGGCAGCGCTTCGTCGCTTGCAAGAAGAGATGGGTTTTACCACCCCCCTCGTAAAAGTATTCGACTTTTGTTACCGCGCCGATCTTGACAATGGTCTTACCGAACATGAGTTCGACCATGTGTTCGTGGGTATTTATGAGGGCCCTGTCAGTATCAATCGCGAGGAAGCCATGGATTATTGTTACAAGTCGATGCAGGAGATAGAGGATAGTATTGCGGTTAATCCCACCCGTTTTACCCCTTGGTTTCGGATCGCCTTTCCCAAGGTCAATGCGTGGTATAGGCAGCAGCAGTTCCAGCAGACGGCTGTAGAAAGTAAATAGTTTCGTTGATAGAAAGAATAATGATGATGATGCAAGTTGTTCAATATCTGGTAGTTTTTTTAGGAACCTTTATTGTTATGGAGGGCATAACTTGGTGTACACATAAATATGTGATGCATGGATTTCTATGGTATCTCCACAAAGATCATCACCAGGTTGAGCCGGGCTTTTTTGAGAAGAACGATGCCTTCTTTGTCATCTTTGCCGTGCCCAGTATGCTGCTGATCGGCTTTGGCACCTACGATAAGGTCTGGTGGATGCAGTCGATCGGGTTTGGGATCATGGCCTATGGCTTTGCTTATTTTTTAATACATGATGTGATCATACACCAACGATTCAAGTGGTTTACGCGAAGCAATAGCACCTACGTGCGTGCGATCCGCTGGGCCCATAAGATGCATCACAAGCATCTGCAAAAAGAGGAGGGGGAAAGTTTCGGAATGCTTTATGTGCACAAGGTCTACTGGGATAAGATCCGCCGCGATAAAAAGCTAATGGCAGGTAGCGCCAAGGTGCAGTACGCTCCACAGCAAGATTGATCTATATTTTATTCAAATTTTAATGTCTCCGCGCCATACCCATTACGATATGATCTTTTTGGGCGGGGGTTGTGCGGCACTTAGTCTGCTGGTACGTCTGGTGCGGTCCAAAGAATTTTCTAAAGCGAGATTCTTGGTGATCGATCGCGATCGTAAAAATAGTAATGACCGCACGTGGTGCTTTTGGGAAAAGGGAGAAGGGTATTTTGAGGAAGTGGTTCACCGACAGTGGGGGCAACTCGATTTTTTTAGCAACTCTTTTTCTTCGCCCCTGCAATTAGAAGGGTATCGTTATAAAATGATACGTGGTGTCGATTTTTATACCTATTGTTTGGACGTGCTCGAGCGCTCCGGTCAGGTAGAATGGGTAGAGGCCACACTAACCGATGTAAGCCGGGCTAACGATTCACTAATCTTGAAAGGAACCCCAGGATCGACTGCGTTGCAAGAATGGCGTGCACCGGGTGAATCAGGATACACTTTTACCTGGCATCTACACGCCTCCTTGGTGTTTAACTCCCTGTACAAGTCTGCGATTACTTCTTCCGGGCAAGTAGATCTTCTGCAACATTTTAAGGGATGGGTCATCGAGCTTCCGGAGACGACAGCAGCCACTCAGGGAGGGAATCTCTCTTTCGATACAGACCGGGCAACGCTTATGGACTTTCGAGTCTCTCAGCGGGAGGGGGCCACGTTTGTCTATGTAATGCCGCTTTCCACCCGCCATGCGCTGGTGGAGTACACACTTTTTACGCCATCGCTTCTGTCCGCGTCGGATTATGAAGATGGATTGAGGCTTTACATCAAGGAGTATTTGGGTATTTCGGACTATCGGGTAGTAGAACAAGAATTCGGCATCATCCCCATGACCACTCGCTCTTTTTCGTTTTTTGAGCAGGGTGTTTTTAATTTGGGTACGGCCGGTGGGCAAACGAAGGCATCGAGTGGATACACCTTTCAGTTCATTCAAAAGCAATCGGAGCAAATCGCTGCTCGACTTAGTACCATCAATAGGGACGGAAAAGCCGGACAGGATGCACAGGTATGGCAAAGTGCCTTACTTTCCTTAAAGGCAGATGCCGGTCGTTTTAGATTTTACGACCGGGTATTATTGCACGTGCTGGCAAAAGGGTACTGGCCCGGCGATCAGGTCTTTGCCAGACTATTTGCGCGTAATAAGGCCGAAACGATCTTTCGGTTCTTGGATAATGAGAGCAACCTGCGCGAAGAGTTGGCGATCATTAGTAGTTTGCCAACGGGTCCTTTTTTGAAAGCCGCGCTTACAGCACTGTAAGCGGTCTAAGAGCCAGTAACCAATAACTTCGCATTTATCGAAGTAGCGGGTTGGTTGGAAAAAAGAATTTTCTGATGGGCCGGGCCAGGTTATAGAGGAAGATCAACTTTCTTGGTAGACGGATCCATTTGTAATCATCGATATCATATTTCAATATCCTCCCGATCGCCTTGATCAGAAAGAGTAAAGCAGGGATGGTTCCTTGTATAAAAAATATCCTTGCCCACAGTAATCTGATGTGGTAAGAAAAGTAGTTCAAGAATGTATAGGTCCCTTGTTTTTTTATGGATCTTAGTTGTAACAGGAACGGGAATTTCTCTATTCGCGAGAAAGTAGTTTTTGAATTGGTCATGAACAAAGACCGTACCCCAAAAAGTCGGTAGCTAAGACAGGCCACTTGTTCTAGGCGGTGATGCCTGATAAGGTCAGTTAGTATCTTTTTTTCATTGCCATTGGTCGGCTGCGATAGCTGAGGTAGGGCCTGGGTGATATCAATTGCGGTCTTAAGATAGGTCAGACCTTCTTGCACGGTATGATGCAGATAAACGGCTTTAAAGTGCTCAAATTTATTGAGGGTATATATTGCGTGCGCCTTATCGTCAAATAGCTTTTTTTCCTCAAGGTGAAATTCGTTATTGACCCCTGATACCAGGTTATGATCCTCTAGCATGCCCCAGTGCATTTCAATAAGGTAAGGTGAGCCTTGGTCGTCTTTCTTAAAGTTATATCCCCTGTTTCTTCTAACATAAAGATCATGACCAAGGTAATGGTAATAATCTTTTTCATCAGAAAAGTAATTGTCCGTTGACAGCAACCGGTCCGCTTCAGGTACTTGATTGCGGTCTATAGCAAAGTCCATATCACTTGACTCTCTCATACCATATGCTCCATAGAATTCATACGAGTAGGTGATCCCTTTATAGGGCAAGGCTTCTATTCCATTTTGTTGAAGCAGTGTGGCTTTCTTAATTGTCTCACTTGTTCTACTGAGCTCATCTCTGAGGATCATTCTCAGTTCTGCATCGATTACTTTTCTAATATGGTCAGGGAGAGTACACGAAAGCAAGACCCTGAACACGATAGGTCTTATCCGGTGTTGTCTCGCCAGTTTGGCGACCGAGTTCCAGTCCTCGTCGCTCACTTGTAGTATAGATTGCAGTGCGTCTTTATTGATGCTTCCAAAGTACACCCTGCAAGCCTGTATCACCACCCCCATGGGGTGCCCATAGGTCGCACTAATTTGCTCAATAGGTATCACAGGTTAAAATTAAACAATTGACCTATCTTTAAGGTATGCAATTAAGCACGTACCAGCGAGTCACTGATGGTTTTTTGATCAGCCGTGTGGCCGGAGAGACCGTATTGATGAATACTCACTCGGGCGAGTATTTTGGGATCAACAAGGTGGGCACCATTATATGGGAGCTACTCGACAGGCCCCGTTCGCTAGAAGACATTGTGGAGCAATTGACGGGCGCCTATGCGGTGGATACTACCGTTTGTACTACCGAAGTGGAGCATTTCCTATCGCTATTAAAGGCGCAAAAAATGCTTTTGATTGAGGAGTAAGATCTATTCAATCTTGTTATTTGTGGAGGCCGTACTGGTTTCAGGGATTGTTCGCATCGCGTTGAATTTCTTATCTGCTTCTGTTCGCTTGCGTTGGATGGGTGCCGCTGTTGATCCGGACTATCGTCTACCCGAGCCTCCTGCAGGACAGCTTCAGCAATTGCAAGCCATCAAGCGGGCATTGGCACGTTGCGTTCGTTATGTTCCCTGGAATACCGAGTGTTATACCCAGGCGCTCACGGCAAGGATACTGCTGCGAAGAAGATCCATTCCGTTGTTACTGATTGTGGGGTTTAAGGCTGCGGATGGG
The DNA here is from genome assembly GCA_046093525.1 of Sphingomonadales bacterium. Classification (GTDB taxonomy): domain Bacteria; phylum Bacteroidota; class Bacteroidia; order Chitinophagales; family Chitinophagaceae; genus JJ008. The sequence continues at coordinate 9,125 of JBJTFT010000133.1, forward strand.
CAGTCGCTGCAAGGCCATGCATGGACAATTTGTGGCTCGTATATCATTACGGGCTACAGAACCGACCTCGGGCACTATAGCATCAATGGATGTTTTCTGTAATAAGGCGTACTACTTCTTCGATGCTGTTGGTCGATTCGCTTCTGGTCACTAGCGAGATGGGTACTTTTTCAGCAACGGCCGATAATAACCCAAAGAGATGTTCGTTGTATGCGGCTGCATGCGCTTGTGTATTTTGATATAGGCCTTCTTTCAGGTACTGAAAGGCGCGTACCCCTTGCAGGGTTTGCAGCGTGGGTGAAAAGAAGCCCGGTTTTTTTTCTACGAAAAATAACTTTTTGATCTCAACAGGTTCTTTACTGAATTCCGTATGAAAGGCATGTTGATATTTTGGTATTTGATCTCGGATCCGCTGCTCCTCACCGATGCCAGCGATCTGTAGTTTTTCAATACTGTCTTGCCAAAGCTTTACGATCGGATAGCTGGCGATTCCCACCAGCCTGGTAGCCTCCTGAGAAAGTACTACCACATCATCGGTAAAGACCTGGTATCCTTTTTGTCGTAGCGCACTGATGGTCGTAGACTTGCCGGCACCGGAGTGGCCACAGACCAGTATCAATCCTTGCTTTGTTTTGATAGCGCCTGCATGCAAGGCGACTTGTAGGCGTTGATGAAGTACCGCCGCCATGGCATTCGCCAGTAAAAATAAGCGTAACGACTTATCGTCGGCATTGGGCTTTGTATCGACTATTATTTCTTTTCCCTCCCGAACATAATAGGTGCCAATCGGAAGCTCCAGCCGAAAGTGATCAGCGCTCATTTGTAAGCTGCCTATTTCTTTTAGCGGAGTAGCTGGTATCTTATTCGGGGCTTTTCCAAAACGGATCGTTAGGTCGATCGGATCTCCCTTGTGCGAAAGCAGCTCCGGAATCTCCATTGCCGATTCAATGTTCATTCCGTATGCCCAGTAATAAAACATGTAGACTTGATTGCCGTTGGTTCTAACGAAGTTATGGCTGATTTGACTGCCCTAATCGATTTTTAGCAGACTATATGTTATTCTTTAATACCATCATTATTTTCTGAAATAACAAGTAGACTTGATTGCCATTGGTTCTACTGAAGTTACGGCTAATTTGGTGGCTTAGAGGGTTTTTAAAGTTTATAATGTTGAACTTATAGAAAAAATTTCGAGAGTTGCTGGCCCAATTTACTGAGCCTTGATCTCTACAATTCTTCCCGGACCCTCTATGGCTGCATAGACCGAACCATTTGGGGCTTGTGCTACGTGACGAACTCTCCCACTAATACCGTCAACTATGTCTGCTTGGGATATGGTAGCGCCGCTCACCATACAGCGATATAGTTTTTGTGCGGCTAGTCCACCTACTAATAGATTTCCTTTCCAGGCCTTGAACGAACTATGAGTAATAAAGGCCATACCTGACACCCCCACAGAAGGAGTCCAATGATATATTGGCGCTACTATACCCAAGGCTGAATGTCCCTGTGAAATGACAGAATTGTCGTAATTGGTGCCCAGCGAATAGAAGGGCCAACCATAATTGGCGCCACGAGTAATAAGATTAATTTCATCTCCGCCCTTTGGTCCATGCTCAGATTCCCAAATGGCTCCAGTAGTAGGATGAATAATCATGCCTTGAGGATTACGAATTCCGTAGGAAAAAATCGTAGTAGCCGCAGTTTGCCCTGGCAATACAGGGTTGTCGGCCGGAATGCCACCTGCGGCATTCATCCTATGGATCTTTCCCCAATTAGAAGAAGTATTCGATGCATTTGTGTTACTGGCTGTGGGTCCACCATAGCTACCCGACCCGCCTTCCCCCACCGAAAGGTATAGCATACGGTTAGCATCAAAGGCAATGCGCGATCCGTAATGACCACTCCAGGTGTTGCCGCCACCGGTCTGAAAAATGGTTTCGATGTTTTGTATGGAAGTACCTGAGATCTTAAAACGAATAAGTCTCAACTCGCCGCTGCCATCGGTGGCATTGGCTGCATAGCAGGCATAGACCCACCCGTTACTGGCAAAATCGGGATGCACTCTTATATCCAGTAATCCGCCTTGGCCAATAGTGCGTACGGCTGGAAATCCAGTCAACTCAGTTGAAATACCATTGCTATATCGGTATACCTTTCCTCGCTTCTCCGTGAATAACAGATCGCCATTGGGAAGAAAATCGAATCCCCATATAATTTCATAGTTTGTCAGCAGCGTGCTGATGGTCAGCTGTGGCGGTGTGGTTGTATCGACAGGAGGCGATGTGGTTTTTTTATCGCAGGCTATGAGCAGCAACGCTAAGAAAAGAAACGTAACTGAATAGCGAAAAATATTCATATGAACTTTTTTTATTGATCTAAATGTTATTCTTTAAAACCATTATTATTTTCTGAAATAACATGTAGACTTGATTACCGTTGGTTCT
>JBJTFT010000134.1:0-4126 GCA_046093525.1 Sphingomonadales bacterium
TCCATGTCCTTTTTGCCGAATGAATATGTTATGAGATAACGATATACACCTTCAAAACCATCCCCACCCACTTTGGCGTTGGCTAATTTCTGGTAATACTGAAGCGCATCGTCTTTAAAGCCCCCCGACTCTGCGGTAATACCGGCCAAAATAAGCACATTGGTATCGATGGGAGAAGTTAGCAGCTTGAGTTTAACTAATATATCAGAATAGCCGATCGCCTTTTTTAGCTTGGTGAGCGCATCGGGCCAATTCTTTTTGCTGTATTCGTTGTAACCGGCTGTGTAGAAAATAGAATAAAGATTAACGGCACTGTTTTGGTACATCGATTCACTTAACAACGCCATGGTAGGATCCATCTCTCTAAACTTGGCAAAGGCGGCATCGGCTTCTGTGATCAACTGCTCCCCTTCGGGTGTGCCTTTTTTTCCGTCGGTATAAGCCAAGGAGGAATAAACAATAGATTTTAAAATAAAGGCCTCGGGTTTTGCCGTGTATTTGGCGTTGTTAAAAGCCTTATCGATATCGGTCTTTGCCTTATCGAACTGATTGAGCATGACCAGCGTCTTAACAGGGTCATAGTTCTGTGCTACCGATGCAGTGACGGCAGAAAGTAGTACAGCAAGCGCTAAAAAATATGATTTCATGTTTGTAGGTTGTTAGGTCTAAAGTACAATTTTATCGGTGTCTAGTTTTATTCGGTTTCAGGAGCGGCATTCTCATTGGGTAAGGCCTCTCCTGTTGGGGCTTCGCTCGTTTCGTCAGTGTCACCAGCTGCCTGTTGATCGTCGAGGTTGGTAATAGCTGCAATATCATCTCCTTCATCGATACGAATCAGTTTGACGCCCTGGGTAGCACGACCTTGTTCGCTGATGCCACTCACCGGCATACGAATGGTAACGCCACTCTTACAGGTGATCATGATATCTTCTGTGGGGGCCACATCTAACATGCCCACCAGCGAACCGGTCTTATCGGTTACATTGATCGTCTTAACACCCTTTCCGCCACGATTGGTAAATCGGTATTCATCTACAGCGGTACGCTTTCCAAATCCTTTCTCACTTACCACTAATACCGTGCGAGCTGTCTCTGCTTTTGGATTTACACAGATCATACCCACCACTTCATCGTCTTGTTCATCTACTTCAATACCCGCTACCCCAATGGCTCCTCTTCCGGTGGCACGTACTTTTTCTTCGGAGAAACGAATGGCACGACCACTCTTTACAGCCATCATGATCTCGCTGGTACCATCGGTAAGACGGGCTTGTAACAACTCATCTCCTTCTACGATGGTGATGGCGTTCACTCCGGTTTGGCGCGGACGGCTAAAATCTTCGAGCGCGGTCTTTTTGATGATTCCCTTTTTCGTACACAACACAATATTATGCGAGTTAACGAAGGCTTCATCCTTAAGATCCTTAACATCCAAAATGGCACGTACTTTATCGTCGGGAGGCAATTGCATTAAATTCTGAATGGCCCTACCCTTTGATGTTTTTTCTCCTTCGGGAATTTCATAGACGTTTAGCCAGTACACCCTGCCCTTCTCTGTAAAGAAAAGCATAGTATGGTGGGTAGAGGCCACGAACAGATGCTCAATGTAATCTTCCTCACGGGTTTTACCACCGATGACTCCGCGTCCCCCTCTGCGCTGCGAGCGATATTCATCGGCTGGCGTGCGCTTGATGTAGCCTAAATGAGAAATGGTAATGACCACATCTTCTTCTTTGATCAGGTCTTTTATCTTGACCTCATCATCAAGATAGGTGATCTCGGTTTTACGCGCATCTCCGTATTTCTCTTTGATCTCCAGCAGTTCTTTCTTGATAATATCGAAGCGTTTTCCCTCGTCACTTAGTAACTCTTGCAGCCAGGCGATCAATTTCATCAATTCGTCGTACTCTTCGCGGATCTTATCGCGCTCCATGCCCGTGAGTCGTTGCAAACGAAGTTCGAGAATGGCCTTGGCTTGCACCTCATCGAGCCCCCAGCCTGCACCGATCAAATTCTCTTTGGCAAACTCCGGTGTGGCCGACTTACGAATAAGGGCTATTACCTCATCTAAGTGATCGAGAGCGATCAAATACCCTTTTAAGATATGCGCTCTTTTTTCGGCCTCCTTTAATTCGTAGCGGGTTCTGCGAACGACCACATCGTGACGAAACTCCACGAACTCTTGCACCAGTTGTTTCAAGTTCAGGGTGCGTGGACGACCTTTTACGATGGCCACATTGTTAATGCCATACGAGGTCTGTAGGTCGGTATGCTTATAAAGCTGGTTGATAATTACATTGGCAATAGCGTCCTTTCGGATGTCGATCACTATGCGGGTACCTTCTTTTTGGTTCGACTCGTTGTTGACATGCGTGATACCTTCTATTATTTTTTCGTTAACGAGCTCGCCGATACGATTAGTCAACGCATCGCGGTTGACCTGGTAAGGAACCTCGGTAATGATCAATTGTTCTCTGTCGCCGGCCTTGGCCTCGACGGTTACTTTTCCGCGCACCACTACCCTTCCTCTTCCGAAATGCATAGCTCCCTTAACACCCTCCATGCCATAGATAACACCCCCGGTAGGAAAATCGGGGGCTTTGATATGCTGCATCAATTCATCGATGGAGATCTCGCGATTATCTATGTAGGCCACGCAACCATCGATAACCTCACTCAGGTTATGCGGCATCATATTGGTAGCCATTCCTACGGCGATACCACTGGATCCATTGATCAACAATTGAGGAATACGTGTAGGAAGTACAGTTGGCTCCGTCTCCGAATCGTCGAAGTTGAGTTGAAAATCGACAGTATCTTTCTCGATGTCATCGAGCATATGCTCCGAAAGTTTCTCCAAACGCGCCTCGGTATAACGCATGGCGGCCGGCCCATCGCCGTCTTGGTTTCCGAAATTTCCTTGTCCGTCTACCAAGGTGTATCGCATGCTCCATTCCTGCGCCATTCTCACCATCGCATCGTATACAGAAGAATCGCCGTGCGGGTGATATTTACCCAGCACCTCTCCCACAATACGGGCCGATTTCTTGTACGCTTTGTTATGATTGAGCCCGAGTTCATTCATGGCGTATAGCACTCTGCGGTGTACGGGTTTCAATCCGTCGCGAACATCGGGCAGGGCCCGTCCCACTATTACCGACATGGAATAGTCGATGTAGGCGGTCTTCATCTGCTCTTCGATCTGAACAGGGGTGATTCTGTTAAAATCGCTTGTTTCTTGTGGATTCAGCTGTTCGTCCATATTGGTAAAAAGCCCCTTTTTTGGAGGCATGCAAATCTACTTTTTTAAGGGCTGATTTCCTTGTAAATTCAGCCTTTTTTAAGGCTATTTTATCCACCCGTGTTAATTAAAAAAAGAGGGATATTTGCCCTATGAAAACCATCCTTTTATTCGGGGCCGGAAAATCTGCTACGGTACTGATAGAATACCTCTTGCGTCAGGCCCCGGAGTATGGGTTTCTTCTAAAGGTCATAGACGCAGACATCTCGTTGGCAAAGTCTAAGGTTGCTGGCTCCAATTTCGGAGAGGCTATTGGTCTAGATATAACGGATAATACCCTTCGCTTGTCTGAAGTGGAAAGGGCCGATATCGTTATCTCGCTACTACCTCCACAGCTACATCTTTTGGTAGCTAGAGATTGTCTTCAGGCTAAAAAACACCTGTTGACCGCTTCGTATATGACCGATGAACTCAAAGCTCTCGACTCCGAGGCCAGATCGCGCGATTTGCTTTTTTTGTGTGAGATGGGGCTCGATCCGGGAATCGATCATATGAGTGCCATGGCCCTTCTCGATGATATTCGTGCAGCAGGAGGAGTGGTTGAGTCCTTTGTTTCTCATTGTGGTGGATTGGTAGCTCCCGAATCTGACAACAACCCTTGGCACTATAAGATCAGCTGGAATCCCCGTAATGTGGTAACGGCCGGACAAGCCGGTGCCCTTTACCGGTTAAATGGAAAAGAGGTATCGGTGTCTTATGAGGAAATTTTTTCAGATCAAAATCAGGTGACTGTAGACAAGGTGGGATCGTATGCGTGGTATCCCAATCGCGACTCTCTCTCGTATCTGTCTTTATACGGTCTAACGTCGGTAAATACATTTATAC
>JBJTFT010000135.1:0-9057 GCA_046093525.1 Sphingomonadales bacterium
CTGTGCTCGAATTCTCGCCAAGACGATCAACTGCGAAAAACTTACCGCCCAAGGCGAAGCGTGTAACTCCTGCAATAGTTGCACTTCGTTCAACGAAGGAACTTCTCTCAATTACTTTGAACTTGATGCGGCCTCGAACAACTCCGTCGACGACATTCGGCAATTGACCGAGCAGGTACGATTTGCCCCGCAAGCAGGTCGCTACAAAGTGTACGTGATCGACGAGGTTCACATGCTCTCTCAACAGGCCTTCAATGCCTTTTTAAAAACACTCGAAGAACCCCCTTCGTATGCCATCTTTATTCTGGCCACGACCGAAAAGCACAAGATCTTACCTACTATTCTGAGCCGTTGCCAGTTATTTGATTTTAAGCGCATCACGACCGACGATACCGTGGCGCATCTGCAAAAGATCTGTCAAGAAGAAAAAGTAAATGCCGAACGACCCGCCCTGCAGCTGATCGCGCAAAAAAGCGAGGGCTGTCTGCGCGATGCGCTCAGCATGCTCGATAAGATCGTGAGTTTCTCCAATGGAAACCTGCTGTATGCCACTACGCTGGAGCACTTGAACATCTTGGATGCCGATTACTATTTTCGACTGCTCGCGCACATGCAGCAGCAAGAACTGAGCGGCATGATCTTGCTCTACGACGATATAAACCGAAAAGGCTTCGAGGGCGACCTGGTCCTCAATGGACTGGCCGAATTTTTCAGGAATCTTCTGGTGTGCAAAGACAAACAAGCGGCCGTTTTACTCGATACGGTAGAGCAATTCAAGGAGCAATATGCACAAACAGCCGCCACCACCAGTGCCGCTTACCTGGTGAGCGCGCTCAATATCATCAGTGAGGCCGAGATCAATTACCGGGCAGCTCGCAACAAGCGATTGCACGTAGAAATGGCACTCATCAAGTTGGCCTATCTGCAACAAGCCCTCGCTGTGGCGACCGACGGATCGGGGCTGGTCAAAAAAAAAATAGCTGACGCACCACTAGGGTTCAGAACCACACCCATCCGGTTATATACCGGCGGCACTACCCCCGCTGCTACACCATCCCTGCGTGCTGCATCCTCCCTACCCCGGAATCCTGTCGCACCCGACCAACAAGGCAAAAAGACGAGCGCTGCACCCGCGTCGAGTCCGTTTACCGCCTCCTCGCCTGAGGAGCCTGTAGCACGACTGACCATCGAGACCCCCCGACTGAGTGCCCTCGATCAAATCAGACAGCAATTCAAGCGTAACGGCACCACCGAAAAGATCACCGGCAATACGCTTGCATCAGCATCGTTAACGAGCGCCTGGTCGCAGTATACAGAGCAGCTTCGCCAACAACGTAACCCAGCGGTCCAGCCATTCGAGGCAGCCCGCTTGCGCATCAACGATGACAATAGCTTTGAAGTGATCACCGCTAACAACATCGAACAAAAGTTCGTCGAGCAAGAGCGCAACTCCCTTTTTCAGTTTTTGCAGCAACAATTACAGGTCAGTGGCCTAAAGTTTACCGTTTTGGTAGAAGAACCCACAAGCCCGCAACTGCCTGTGGAGGGTATGCTGAGCAGTAAAGAACAATTTCAGGAAATGGTCAAACAATATCCGCTGGTGCAGGAACTCAAGGACCGACTGCGCCTGGAACTCGATTACTGATAGCCGGCTATACCGCATTTTCCTTAATTTCGAGCCTTAAAATTGAACGGCGAATGGCAGAAGTGATCTTAATGCCCCGGTTGAGTGATACCATGACGGAAGGGGTGATCGCCGCCTGGCACAAAAAGGTAGGCGACACGGTAAAAAAAGGAGACCTGCTGGCAGAAGTGGAAACCGACAAGGCCACGATGGAGCTGGAGAGTTACAAAGATGGCATCTTACTGCATGTAGGTGCCGATAAGGGATCCAAATTACAAGTGAACGACTTGTTGGCCATCATTGGAAAGAGTGGCGAAGATATCAGCTCTCTTCTCGCTGGCTCAACACCTGCTCCTGTCGCCGCCGCCGCATCGTCTCCTGCCGCATCGGTAAACACTACACAAACTCCTACAACGGCTACTACCGCGGCTGCACAAGCACTCGATCTTTCAAAAATAGAAGAGGTGGTGTTGATGCCACGCTTAAGCGATACCATGGAAGCGGGCGTTATTGCCAGCTGGAACAAACAAGTTGGAGATTCCGTTAAAAAAGGCGAGGTGTTGGCTGATATCGAAACCGATAAGGCCACGATGGAATTGGAGAGTTACAAGAACGGAACCCTTCTCTACATTGGGGCAAAGCCAGGAGAAAAAATTCCCGTCAATGGATTGCTTTGCATCATCGGAGAACAAGGACAGGTCGATCTAGATGCCATTGTTGCCGCACAAGCGATAGCAACTACGGCTCCGGCAAGCGCCCTGGTGGCTACTTCGGCCTCGACTATCCCCGTTCCTGCCGTACAAACTGCCCCCTCCGCTTCTTCTACCTTCGCAACGCAGCCCCTGGTTGAGACCTTGCCCGTTGTTTCTAACGGGCGCATCCTTGCATCGCCCCTGGCCAAGAAGGTAGCGAAAGAAAAAGGGGTGGACCTTCGCTTACTCAAAGGAAGTGGAGACGGCGGGCGGATCATCAAATCGGATATCGATCGCTTTGAACCCGGAGCAACCGCTGTAGCGTCCGCTACGCCGACCGCTGCTTCGATGCAACCGTTTACCGGACAGACTACAGAAGGGTATACCGATATTCCCAACTCACAAATGCGCGGAGTTATCGCCAAGCGGCTGGCCGAGAGCAAATTCAGTGCTCCCCATTTCTATCTAAAGATGGAAGTGAACATGGACAATGCGGTCGCTGCCAGAACGCAGCTCAATGAATTCAGCCCTGTCAAAGTAAGCTTTAACGACATGATCGTAAAAGCGGTCTCCCTGGCTTTACGCGAACATCCCGCTGTCAACGCCTCTTGGATGGGCGACAAGATCAGACGCTATCAACATGTGCATATCGGCGTGGCTGTCGCGATAGAGGACGGCCTCATTGTCCCGGTCATTCGCTTTGCCGATCAAAAAACACTACCTCAAATTGCGGCTGAGACCAAAGAACTTGCTACTAAAGCCAAGAGTAAAAAATTGCAACCCAACGAATTTACCGGCAACACGTTTACCATATCTAATCTGGGTATGATGGATATCGATGAGTTCACGGCCATCATCAACCCGCCCGATAGCTGCATTATGGCCGTGGGCCGCATTAGCGAAAAGATCGTTCGCAGAGGAGAGGGATTCGCCGCTACCCAAGTCATGAAGCTCACCCTTAGCTGCGATCATCGCAGTGTGGATGGAGCCACGGGCGCTGCCTTCTTGCAGACGGTAAAACGATTCCTCGAAAATCCGGTTCGGCTTTTCCTTTGATCAAGCTGGACCTGCGCTCTTCTCCGATCAGGCGATCTTCTTCGAAACGGTCAGCCAATCTCGTAGCTTTGTACCATGGCGAAGCTTTTAACAACACTCGTATTGGGCGCCTCTGCGCATATGGAGCGGTACAGCTACAAGGCGGTGGTCTTCTTACGAGATCATCACCACCCCGTATGGGCCGTTGGAAGAAAGAGTGGACAAATTCAGGATGTACCCATTGTCACTGCTATTTCTCCGGACTGGTCGATCGATACCGTAACTCTTTATCTCAACCCCACGCTACAGCAAGCCTACTACGATTCTATCCTGGCGCTTCGTCCTCGTCGGATCATCTTTAATCCGGGCACCGAAAATCCGGTGTTTGAAGAAAAAGCCCGGCTGGCCGGCATCGAAACTCAAGAGGCCTGTACCCTGGTCCTGTTACAGACACAACAGTACGACCGCTGTTAATTTATTGTTGTGTGCATATTTTGTGCACAGCGAATCCCCGCACCCAGGTTCTAAACAGTAAATTGTATAAACCCTCGTTTATGCAATGGAGAAAGTTCAATGGTGACCCGCTGGAGTTTCCGCTTTTCGAAGCCGTAGAAAAAGCCATCTGCCGCGAAACGGAAAAAGGACATCGCTTAAAGGTTTGCATCGGGACCGACTCGCAGGTAAAAGGAAAGGAAACCGAGTTCGCGACCGTTATTGTTTTTTTACGTGAAGGACAAGGGGGCTTTATGTTCTTACACAATGAAAAAACCCAACAGCCTTTTACGATCAAAGAGAGAATGCTTACCGAAGTAGCCAAGAGCATCGATATTGCTTACCAGTTGTGCCCCTTGTTCAACCAATACGAAGTGGACATGGAGGTGCATGCCGACATCAACACCAACCCTCAGTTTAAGAGCAATGATGCGCTGCGCGAGGCCATGGGATATATCTTGGGAATGGGGTTTGCCTTTAAAGCGAAACCCGAAGCGTTTGCCAGCAGCTGCTGCGCCAATAAAGCCGTAAACTGATTGGCACTCTTTTGTCGAATAGATCCCTCTCTCAGTAGGTGACGTTCACTAGCGATTGGGTGCAGCGAACGTATCGTGTAGCGAACAGATATGAAATAATAATTCTTCCCTACCCTCTCTTTTTTCCGAAGAGGTCAAAAATAGCGGTGGCAACGATTGCCACTCTTGCAACAATTCCTTTTTAAAAAGTTCCACATTACGAATGGTGGCACCGGGCTTGTTCTTGTCGGTCTTAGTAAAGACGATCGAGAAAGGTACCTGCCACTCTCCGAGTTGTCTGATAAATTCAAGGTCGATAGCCTGGGGGGTATGACGACTGTCGATGAGTACGAACAAAGAAACCAGGTTCTCTCTTTTTCGGATATACGACTCGATCATATTACCCCAATTATTACGAGCCTTTTGCGATACGGTGGCCGCATATCCATAGCCGGGTAAATCGACCAGGTACCATCTTTTTTTATCGGTGCCCACCACTTCGAAATGATTGATGAGTTGCGTTTTGCCGGGAGTGGCCGAGGTTTTGGCCAATCGTTGCTGACCGGTGAGCATATTGATAAGCGAAGACTTCCCTACATTGCTTCGACCTATAAAGGCATACTCCGGACGGTCAGCAGCCGGGCATTGCTTGTGCGTGGCACTGCTGATCAGATATCGGGCTGTTTGTACAAACTCTTTCATACGAATTCTCTGCGAAGTAAACGCTTAATACCCAATTACTCAACTGTGGCTATATTTGCCCGATGCGCCAACCGCTTCCGCACGATACCATTACACCCCTCCACGACAGCACCCGGCCTAAGAAACAACAGGTTGCGGATATGTTTGACCGGATCGCAAAACGATACGATCTTATGAATCGCTTCTTGTCGGCCAGGATCGACCTGTACTGGCGTAAGAAAGCCATTGCGCAATTGAAGCAGTCGGCACCCAAAAAGTTACTTGATGTGGCCACGGGAACGGCCGACCTTTCGTTACTCGCCTATCGCATGCTCAAGCCCGATCAAATTATCGGCATCGACATCTCTGAAGGCATGCTGCAAATTGGCAGAGAGAAAATTCGACAACGGCAGCTCGACGAGCAGATCCGTTTGCTTTATGGGGATGCAGAAACAATAAATGCCCCCGATCGATCGTTTGATGCCGTGATGGTGGCCTTTGGGGTTCGAAATTTCGAAAACCTACAAGCCGGGCTTAGTGAAATGCTACGCGTCTTAAAACCTGGCGGGCAACTCGTGGTGGTAGAATTTGCCACTCCCCGTAATGGTTTTTTTCGACGCTTGTATAACGGGTATATGAAAGACTGGGCACCCCGATTGGCCCAACAATTGAATACAGATGGTCAAGCATACGCCTATCTGAATCGATCTTCAAATGCCTTTCCTGACCGCGAAGCCTTTGTTGCACTACTGCAAGAGGCGGGTTATTCGAAGGCCTCCTTTACGCCCCTCACATTTGGAATATGCTGCTTATACACCGCTACAAGACCTTACTGACCTTTTTGTTCCTGGTCATTTCGTCGTGCGCTTTACAGGCGCAATCGCCGGGCAGCACGCTGGAGATCAACTTACCCGATCACGACAACAAATCTTATTACTTCGGGATCAGCATGGGAGGCAATCTCTCGCGTTTTCATACCCTGTTTCATCCCCGTTTTCTTCAATACGACAGTGTGCTGGTCGCAGAACCTACCAACTCGGGAGGTCTCTCGTTGGGACTCTCTGCGACCGTTCGCCTCTCGAATCGGTTTCAGGCAAGGTTCAATCCGCAACTCTTTTTTATGGAGCGTAATATCTACTACAAGTTGGCGCATCCATACAACAATGGTGAGACAGAGGTCACCAAGAGAGTAGAATCCGTTACCATGTCGTTTCCGGTGCAACTCAAATTTCAAAGCGATCGCATTGGTAACTTCAGGGTATACACATTGGCCGGTTTTAAGGCCGATATCGATATGGCCAGCAATGCTCGTGCCAAAAGGGCCGAAGAGCTACTCAAGATAGAAAAGAACGATTATGGGCCCGAGTTGGGTATCGGATTCAATTTCTTTTTTCCCACCTTTATCTTTTCTCCAGAGATCAAGATCAGCAATGGCATTCGCAACATTCATGCGCGCGACGAGAATCTGCGTTTCTCAAATGTTTTTGATAAGATCCAAAGTCGCATGATCGTTTTTACCATTCATCTCGAAGGATGATCGCTTGCGGTCGGTGCTGAGGGCTGTTATATTACAGCATGCTCATCACTACGTTCGGCTGTGCCTTGCAAGGTATCGAGGCCATCCCCATCACAGTAGAGGTCAATTGGTTACTCACGGGAAAATCCTCATTGATCGTCGGTCTTCCGGATAGTGCCGTTCGCGAGAGTCTGGAACGGATCGAAAGTGCCTTTAAGACCAATGGATTTCGGTTTCCGAGAACCAAACTCATCATCAACCTGGCACCGGCCGACATCCGAAAGAATGGAACGGCCTTCGATCTGCCGATAGCGCTCGGTATTCTGGGCGCATCGGGTCAATTGGAGCAGCCCGAAGCGCTGACCGACTTCATCATCATGGGAGAATTATCGCTGACCGGAGCGGTGCGCGGCATTAAAGGGGCCTTACCCATTGCGCTGCAGGCAATAAAGGAGCCGGCAAAAAAATTGATCCTTCCACTGGAGAATCTGGGCGAAGCGGCCTGTGTCGATGGGTTAACCGTTTGGGGGGCTGGTCACCTTTCCGATATCGTCAAGTATTTTGCCGGACAGGCGCAATCATTAGAGACAACACCAAAACAAGACTGGTCACTTTCCCAAACAGCAAAGGTCTACCCCTTCGACTTTTCGCAAGTAAAAGGGCAATACCAGGCCAAAAGAGCCTTGGAGATCGCTGCGGCCGGTGGTCATCATGCTTTGCTGGTTGGTGCCCCCGGAGCCGGCAAGACCATGCTCGCAAAAAGAGTGCCCTCCATTTTACCTGCTTTCTCTTTTGCAGAATCGATCGAGACGACAAGAATTTACTCGGCAGCCGGTAAAGCTCGTAACGCAAGGAGTCTGCTAACGGAGCGTCCGTTTCGCAGCCCCCACCACTCCATCTCCGATAAGGCGCTTATAGGCGGAGGTGCGTTGCCGCAACCGGGCGAGATCTCCTTGGCTCATCATGGCGTTTTATTTCTCGATGAACTACCTGAATTCAAAAGTGCCGTGCTCGATATGCTACGTCAACCGCTCGAAGAAAGAAAGATCTGCGTGGCAAGAATGGGAAGAACGCTTGAGTTTCCCGCTTCCTTTATGCTCATCGCCGCCATGAACCCCTGCCCTTGCGGCTATTACAGTCACCCTACTCGTCAATGCCAGTGTGCTCCCGGTATGGTAAAACGATACCTGCAACGCCTGTCCGGACCGCTGCTCGATCGCATCGACTTGCAAATAGAGATCTTACCCGTAGAACCGGAACAGATGGAGGCTACGTCGGCCATAGAGAGCTCTCAGACAATAAGAGAACGCGTTGAAAGAGCCAGACAATTACAAGCCGACAGGATGAAAGAACAGACAGGTATTTTTTGCAATGCCCAACTAGAAGGTCCCTTGTTGGAAAAGAGTTGTTCGCTCGATAAGGTAGGGCAGCAACTCCTTCGACAGGCCATGGAAAAACTAAAACTTTCGGCCCGCGCCTATGAAAGGATCATAAAGATCGCAAGGACCATTGCCGATCTGGAGGCGGAGGAGCGGATCACTCCCGTCCATGTAGCTGAAGCCATCCAGTACCGAAGTCTGGACCGCGATAACTGGGCCGTATAAACTAGCGAGGAATTGCGTGTTTAATGCGACTTTTGTGGTCTATTACCGTGTAGCACCCATGAAAATCTTATTTACCTACTTACGCCCCCACCGGTTATTGGTGATCTTGGTCTTGTTATTGTCTGCCATCAATATCGGTTTTTCGTTGATCGATCCCATCATCTTTGGAAAGCTGGTCAATCTGGCCAATCATTTTGCACAACACCGCGATCAATATACCCACGATAGTTTCTTCTTTTCGTTCCGCGAGGCACCTCACTACGGTGTCTTAGCGCTATTGTTGGCCTCGATATCGGTAGCCATGGTAAGCCGTATCGCAAAAGCCTTTCAAGATTACTGCTTGAATCTGGTAACACAGAAGTTTGGCGCCAGTGTATTTACGGAAGGATTGCAGCATGCCATGAAACTTCCGTTTCGGGAGTTCGAAGATGCCCGCAGCGGAGAAACGCTCAGCATCTTGCAAAAAGTTAGGGTGGATACCGAAAGATTGGTTGCCTCCTTTATCAATGTCTTGTTTCCTGTTATCGTAGGTATTCTTTTCGTGGCGATCTATGCCATGCTGATCGACTGGCGACTACCCATCTTTTACTTCGGAGGAATTTTTCTACTGGCCTATCTCTCCAATAAATTCAGTCATAAAGTAAAAGTGATCCAAAAAAAGATCGTCTCGCAAACCACGGCCCTGGCAGGAGCGACCACAGAATCGTTACGCAATATAGAATTGGTAAAAAGCCTGGGGCTGACCCATCAAGAGGTCAACCGACTCAATCAAAATACCTTTAAGATTTTAGGGCTCGAGATCACCAAGGTAAAAAAGATCAGAAGCATCAGTTTCTTGCAAGGCACCTTCGTTAATACGCTACGCCAGATCATTTTGTTCTTATTGATGTTTTTGATC
>JBJTFT010000136.1:0-7365 GCA_046093525.1 Sphingomonadales bacterium
GGCCAAAGAACGAAAGCAATTGCTTGCCCAACTAGCCGATGGTTCGCTCGCGTTGGTGATATTCACCCATGCTCTCATCGAAGAAGACGTAGCGTTCAAAAAATTAGGACTTGTGATCATCGATGAGCAACATCGTTTTGGTGTAGCACAACGGGCGCAACTTTGGAAAAAATCGTCACCGCCTCCGCATATGCTGGTCATGACGGCCACGCCGATCCCACGCACGTTGGCCATGACAGCTTATGGGGATCTCGACTACAGTATTATCGATGAATTGCCTCCCGGCAGACAGCCCATCAAAACGGTTCATCGTTTCGAAAAAGATCGGGCCAAGGTGATGGACTTTATCAAGCAAGAAATTGAGCTCGGCCGACAGATCTATATTATCTACCCGTTAATAGAGGAAAGTGCCAAGCTCGATTACGAAAACCTCATGAAAGGCTACGAAGAAGTAAAGGCCTTTTTTCCGGAGCCTCGTTACTGGATCAGTATGGTGCATGGCCGGCAACCCGCCGATCAAAAAGAGATCAACATGAAGCGATTCGTGGAGGGCGATACCCAAATAATGGTGGCTACCACCGTCATCGAAGTGGGGGTCAATGTGCCCAATGCTTCTGTGATGGTCATTGAGAGTGCCGAGAAATTCGGACTTTCTCAATTACACCAGTTAAGAGGAAGGGTCGGAAGGGGTACCGAAAAAAGTTATTGTGTCTTGATGACCGGTCCTAAGCTGGGGGCCGATGCCCGGGAGCGCATGCGCATTATGGCCCAGACGGGCAATGGTTTTGAAATTGCAGAAAAGGACCTCAGCCTACGGGGCCCGGGCGAGATCGAGGGGACCCGACAAAGTGGAGCCTTGGCCTTTAAGCTGGCCTCGTTGATCGCAGATCGTTCCTTGCTAGAGGTGGCCCGCGAAAAAGCCGCCGGAGTACTCGATACCGATCCCGGCCTGGAGCATGCCAGCCACAGACCCCTGCGGGAATTCATGAAAATTCGAAAGGGAACCCTCTCTTGGAGCAAAATATCCTGAGCACAAAAGCGTTATATATTAAACCCAATTGTCAGTCCCTTGTCAAATTGGGGTCTTCTGCCCAGTCTTAACAGTTTTTTCGAACTCCTCGAAAGAGAATTTTGTTACCTTAAAAGAAATTGGCCGGTTGAGAAAGATTTTCATTTTGATAGGGTTGATCAGTATGTCGTGGCTCGTTGGCGCACAAGGGGCCATTGAGTTCGTGCAGAACAAAGGGCAATGGAGCGAACAGGTCAAATATCGCGGGCAGGTTAATAATGGCTATTTCTTTATTCGCGAAAAGGGCTTTACTATCGTGCAACAGCATCCCGAGGATGTGGCAAGAATGCAAAAGGTCAAACACGGTGACACCACCGGATTCTACATTCGTTCACACGCTTGGAACGTAGATTTTACCGATGGCAAAAAGCAAGTAGTGGCCTCGGCTCCCTTACTCGTTGGCGAAAGTCCATTGCCCACGTACGAAAATTATTTTTTGGGTAACGATCCTGCTAAATGGGCTCCGGCCTGTTCGGTCTACCAGGTCATTACCGTAAAGGATATCTATCCTAACATCGATCTTCGCTATTACAGCGATGGCGGTGCGCTCAAGTATGATTTGATCGTACGTCCGGGGGGAGATCCTTCGAGCATAGCATTACGTTACGAAGGGGTGGATGGACTTTCGATAAAGAATCGCGAGCTGGTGGTGGCTACCTCGGTGGGATCATTTCGAGAGTCCTCGCCCTTTACCTATCAACCTGCGCAGCAGGGTAGAAAAGAGGTGAGCTGTCGCTATCTGGTAAAGGATAATTTACTTCGTTTCGATCTGGGTCCTTACGATCCGGCCAGCACGCTGGTCATCGATCCTTCTTTTGTGTTTTGCTCTTTTTCGGGAAGTACGGCCGACAACTGGGGATTCACGGCTACGTATGGTCCGGATGGGAGCATGTATGCGGGGGGTATCGTTTTTAACGAAGGCGGTAGTTTTCCATCAAGCCCGGGTGCATTTCAATCGGGCTTTAGAGGCGGCACCATGGATATGGGATTGATAAGACTGAGTGCCGATGGAAGCAGGCGGATCTGGGCAACCTACCTGGGCGGAGCCGGTGATGAGCAGCCGCATAGTCTGGTGGTGGATGCACAGCAAAATCTGTATGTGACGGGCCGTACCAATTCTCCCAATGGAGCCAATGGATATCCGGTGATCGGGAATGGCACCCTGGCAGGAGATGGATTCGATTTAGTCGTATCTAAGATCAATCCAACAGGAACGGTATTGATGGGATCGCGCAAGATCGGTGGCAGCGGCCCGGATGCTGTCAATATCGCTACGGCCCGCGCGCTCAACTCGCTCCAACGCAATTATGGGGACGATGGCAGAGGAGAGATCATTCTCGATGCATTAGGCAATGTGTTGGTTACTTCGCATACCCAGTCTTCGGCTACAGGTACCGGTCGCTTTCCTACCACTAGTGGTGCTTTTCAAATTAATTTTGGAGGAGGTACACAAGATGCGGTCTTGCTAAAGTTGAGTTCTGATTTAAGCAACTTGATCTTTGCCAGTTTTCTCGGAGGTACCGGTAACGATGCCGGTTATGTACTCGCCGTTCATCCCGGAAACGGAAATATTTATGTGGCCGGTGGCACGGAAAGTGTCAATCTGGTTCCGGCTTCACAAACGGGTACCGTGGTGGGTCCTACCTTGGGCGGAACCATCGATGGATATGTAGCGATCATCAGCCCCGATGGAACACAGCGCATCCGCACCAGTTATATCGGAACCACCGGTATTGATCAGGTGTTTGGCGTACAATTCGATGTAAATGGATTTCCGTACGTAATGGGTCAAACCACCGGTAACTGGCCTATCTCGAATGCCACATTTAATAATCCGGCCGGTAAACAGTTTATCGCAAAACTACAACCCGATCTCTCGGCTTACATCTACTCTACTGCATTTGGTTCGGGAGCATCGGTGCCCAATATTTCGCCCATCGCTTTTTTAGTGGACCGATGCGAAAATGTATACATGTCGGGTTGGGGTGGCACCGGATTTGGTTCTGGCTTTACCAGTGCGGGTACGGCAGGTCTTCCCTTGACGCCCGATGCGTTTAAGTCAGTGACCGATGGTAAGGATTTTTATTTTATTGTATTGCGAAAGGATGCGGCCGGTATTTTATTCGGTAGTTTTTTTGGTGAGGATAATACCCAAAATGGCGGTAACGACCATGTGGATGGAGGCACCAGTCGATTTGATAGCCGTGGTACGATCTATCAGGCGATGTGTGGAAACTGCAGCGTAGGGACGGTTCCCCGTCCTAATTTTCCGGTAACCGCCGGATCATGGTCTACTTCTAATAATTCGAGTGGTGCCGGTTGTAGCATCACCATGGTAAAGATCGCCATGAATTTGTCGGGGGTACAAAGTGCTATCCGCTCCAGCATTAACAACGTGGCGGGCGATACCTTGGGGTGTGTGCCCCTGACTGTTGCTTTTACCGACACGATCGGCAATGCGCAATCGTATATCTGGAATTTTGGAGACGGATCGCCCGACGAGACCACTACAACGGCCAATAATACACATCAGTTTACCGCTGTTGGTACATATACCGTACGCTTGATCGCTGTCGATGCAAGTACCTGCAACGGAAGGGACACATCCTACATCCGCATCAGAGTAGGAAACATCGAGGCCGATCTCGATTTTAATCCTGTAAAGCTGCCTCCGTGTACGGCATTTAATTATCGGTTTGATAATTTGTCAACTACTTTACCCGGCTATCCTTTTAAGCCTACTTCGTTCGTATGGAATTTTGGGGATGGCACGCCTTCGGTCGTTGCCGGACCGGGTCCGGTCAATCATGCTTTTGCCGGGCCGGGCACGTACAACGTACGTCTCTTTTTGCAGGATACGACCTATTGCAATGCTCCCGATTCTTTGATTCTCCCTGTTAGTGTGGCCGAGAATGTGAAAGCCGGTTTTACCACGGCAGCCCGCGGATGTATTCCCTACCAGCCGGTATTTACCAATACGTCGTTGGCGGGTCAAACCTACTGGTGGAATTTCGGCGACGGCAATACCTCTACGGCAGCCTCTCCCGCTTATACCTATACCGTGCCGGGTACCTACACTGTTACACTGGCTGCTAATAATCCTAACACCTGTAATCTTACCGATACGTCTCGCTTTGTAATTCAGGTACTCGATGCGCCGCTTACCAATTTTAGTTTTTTGCCCACTATTGTACAGCCCAACACACCCTATACATTTACGAATCTCGCTTCGGCCGATGCGGTGCGTTTTAAATGGAACTTTGGGGATGGCGACAGCGTATTTACTTCTTCGCGTGCGCCGGTGGTGCATCAGTACCGGGCCAGCGGAACCTTCTCCGTATGTTTGACGGCTTATAATTCGCTGGATTGCCCTCGTACTTTTTGCAGGAGCGTACAAGCCAATGTGCTTCCGTTGGTCGATTTGCCCAATGCTTTTACGCCGATGAGCGGTGATGTGAATGCCGTGCTAAAAGTAAAAGGGTTCGGGATCAGCAAAATGAAATTCGAGATCTGGAACCGCTGGGGGCAAAAAGTTTTTGAGACCGCTGATCAGGAACAAGGGTGGAATGGCACCTATCAAGGAGTTGTTCAGCCTATGGATGTATATATGTATACGCTGTCGGTCGAATTTTTCGATGGCAGTAAAGTGAACAGAAAAGGAGACATCACCCTTATCAGGTAAATCGACGCAAGCAAATCATGTTGAAACGAGGTCATATATTCATTCTCTTGTTGGTGACGGCCACTGGCCTTACTTCGGTATCGTCGGCTCAAGACCTGCACTTTTCTCAGTTCATGCAAACGCCATTGCTGGTCAATCCCGCGCATACCGGATTTATTCCCGACGGTGATTATCGCGTAGGGGTCAACTACCGCAATCAATGGGCATCGGTAAGCGCCTTTCCCTACAAGACCATGAGCGCATTCGGCGATGTGCAGCTCTTGCAAAATAGCGAGCAGACCGGTTGGCTGGGCGTAGGTGGTTTATTACTTCGAGATGTGGCCGGAACCAGTGCACTGACCTCTACCAAGGTCTATGGATCGGTGGCCTATCATCAAATGATCGGGAATGGAAGTTTGATAGGTCTCGGCTTTAATGCGGGGTGGGCTAATAAGAGTATCAACACAAGTGGACTCACCTTTCCTTCGCAGTGGAATGGGCAATTCTTCGATATTCACCAATCCAATGGAGCCCCTGTATTGGCTGCAAATAATATCAATTATTTCGATATGCAAGTGGGTCTCAACTATGCCTACTTTCCCAATGCATCGACCTTTTTAAATGCCGGTTTTTCGGCTATGCACCTGAATCGCCCGCAAGAAAGTTTTTTTCTCAGCACCAATGGAGTGGATAATCGGATCGCCGTTCGCTACAATGGGTTTCTAAATGCCAGCTTTAAGCTAAACGACCTGCTGATCGTAAGTCCGCATATGTATGTTTCTTTACAGGCCGGTGCCTCGGAGTGGGTGGGAGGGGCGCAGGCCCAGTATAATCTCTCTGGGGATGGCGACTATACTGTGTCGGGCGGGCTTTATTATCGGTATAACGAATCACTGATACCCATGGTTGGTCTGGGTATCAAAGAGATGGTCCTGCAGTTTAGCTATGACGCTACTATGTCTTCGCTCAAGAACTTCAATAGCCGCAGAGGGGCGTTCGAGTTTTCGCTGGTCAAGCAAGGACTATCCAATGCATACAGGGGTAATAGCCGGGAGTCGATGTGCCCTTCTTTTCGCTACTAGGCTTTTTCTGTTGCCTATTTATACCGATTTTTGAGGCTCCAACCATTCTTTTCGCATGTCAAAAAAAGGTACCCTGCAAGCCGCGCATCTCGATCGATTTAGAGCCATCGTAGGCGCCGATCATGTTTATGTCGATAGTGAAACGCTCGATCATTATGCGCACGACGAAACCGAGAATCTTCATTTTTTACCCGAAGTGGTCATCAAACCCAGAACATCACAAGAGATCAGCGAAATTCTCAAGATCTGCAATGCGGACCTGATTCCCGTAACGCCTCGTGGTGCTGGAACCGGATTGAGCGGAGGGGCGCTGCCCCATTTGGGAGGCGTCTTACTGAGTACGGAGCGCATGAACAGTATCTTGTCTATCGACGAACGTAATTTACAGGTGACTACCGAGCCCGGTGTAATTACGGAAGTGCTTCAACAAGCGGTCAAAGAAAAAAAATTATTTTATCCGCCCGATCCCAGCAGCCGGGGATCTTGTTTTATAGGCGGCAATATTGCGGAGAATAGCGGAGGGCCCAAGGCGGTCAAATACGGCGTTGTAAAAGATTATGTGCTCAACCTTGAGTTAGTGTTGCCCACCGGCGAGATCATTTGGACGGGTTCTAATGTGCTCAAGAACGTTACCGGCTATAATCTTACACAGTTAGTGGTAGGCAGTGAGGGTACGCTCGGTATAGTGACCAAGATCGTTTTAAAGTTGATCCCACTCCCTACACAAGATCTGCTCATGCTGGTGCCGTTCAGAAAATTAGAAGAAGCGGGCGAAGCGGTAAGTGCCATCTTTCGGGCCGGCTTTACACCCAGCGCACTTGAGCTGATGGAGATCGATGCGCTTAAGATCGTAAGTGAGTTGGTAGGAAGCGCGGCCGTTCCCATGACGGACGACACGGCTGCCCATCTTATTATTGAGGTCGATGGAAATAATCTAGAAGTGTTGATGGGCGAGATGGAGGCTATCGGTACGCTATTATCTCAATTCGATATTGGTGAGATCTACTTTGCCGAAGATGCCAGTCAAAAAGATCAATTATGGAAGCTGCGTCGACGTGCGGCCGAGGCAGCCAAACTGGTAGGGTATACGATCGAAGAAGATACGGTCGTTCCCCGCGCCGAACTGCCTGCCCTGATCAACGGAGTAAAGGCCATGGGTAAGCAATACGATTTCGATGTTATCTGCTATGGGCATGCCGGGGATGGCAACTTGCATATTCGTATTCGTAAAGAAGGGGTACCCAATAGCTACGGGCACGATGCCATGCAGGCCATTATTGCCGAGCTCTTTAAACTCGTGCATGGGCTGGGAGGTACCATCAGTGCCGAGCATGGGATCGGCTTGATTCAAAAAAGTTTTATGCCGATCGTTTTCGAAGAAACCTCTTTGCGTTTAATGCGCGATATTAAAAAGTCGTTCGATCCCAATGGCATACTGAATGCCGATAAGATCTTTTAATAACATTTTATGAAGAAAGCAGGTTCGATACGATCTCTTCTACGGCCAACGCTTCGAATGGGCTTGCCTGTAGTGATAGTGGTTACTAGTATAA
>JBJTFT010000137.1:0-36125 GCA_046093525.1 Sphingomonadales bacterium
GGGTAATGGAATAGGATTTGTCTTTAGAGATCCACATGGTATTCGTCCGGCTTACTATTATGTCAATGACGACGTGGTAGTGGCCGCTTCGGAGCGCGCTGCCATTCGCACGGCTTTTAATGTTCCCGAAAACGAAGTAAAAGAATTGATGCCTGGCCAAGGGTTGATCGTGCAAGAGGATGGCAGCATAGAACTCGAGCAACTGGTGCCCCCCAAAGAGCGGAAGGCCTGTAGTTTTGAACGTATTTATTTTTCGCGTGGCAGCGACGAAAAGATCTACCGCGAACGCAATAGGTTAGGATATCAGCTGAGTGAGCCGGTACTCAAAGCCATCGATAATGACTTACGCAACACGATCTTTTCCTTTATTCCCAATACGGCCGAAACGGCTTTTTATGGTATGCTCAAGGGCATGGAAGATTATTTGAATCGCATTAAGGTAGAGCGCATCCTTAGTTGGGATAAGGATTTTGATGAAGCGAAGCTGAGTGAGATGATCAATCGACGCATTCGCATAGAGAAAATCGCCATTAAGGATGTAAAGATGCGCACCTTTATTACCGAAGATGTGAGTCGCAACGAAATGGTGCAGCACGTCTACGATATTACCTATGGCACGGTAAGGGCTAACGAAGACACCTTAGTGGTGATCGATGATTCTATTGTACGGGGTACGACCTTAAAGGAGAGCATTATTACGATGCTCGGTCGTTTATCTCCTAAAAAGATCATTGTAGTTTCTTCTTCGCCCCAGATACGCTACCCCGATTGCTATGGGATCGACATGAGTAAGATGGGCGACTTTATTGCTTTTAATGCCGCCGTGGCCTTGCTAAAAGAAAGAAAAAAAGAATCCTTTTTAGCGCAAATGCTCGAGCGTTGCCGATCGTTAGAAGCGGCAGGCCAGCTCCATCAAGAAAATGTGGTCAAAAGTTTATATCAACAGTTTACAGCGCTCGAAATAGCCGATAAGATCGCTCAACTAATTACGCCTCCTTCTTTTAGTATACCGGTGCAAGTGATCTTTCAGACCATCGAAGATCTGCATCTGTCGTGCCCTTCTAATTTGGGCGACTGGTATTTTACAGGTGATTACCCGACCCCGGGTGGCAATAAGGTGGTCAACAAGGCCTTTATGAATTACATGGAAGGTAAAAATGTGCGGGGTTATTAAAAGAACCTTCCCAAAAGTCAACGCTGTCAGCTTTGTAGTACTGGCGATCTTTACGTTCTTTCGATTATTATCGAGCTCGACTTCCCAGATAAACACCTCCAAAGATGAGAGCGCCGGCCAGTGCTTTTTCGATGCTAAATCCTTCTTGTAAGAAAAGAGCTGCAATAATGGCGGCAAAGATGGGTTGGGTGTAAATATAGCTGCCGGTAGTGGCGGCTCCCAGATGCTTTAATGAGTAGCTATTGAACGAGTAGGTTAAAAAAGTACCGCAGATAACTACCGAGGCCAGTGCACCCCATTGCGAGAGAGTGGCGCTTTGCCAAGCCGCTTGCTGGGCATCTTGCCAACTAAATGGAACGATCAGCACAAAGCCGAAGGTAAAGACCCATCTGATCACATGCAGCGGACTGTAGCGACTGGTAAGCGGTTTTACCATAATAAAATAAATGGCATACGAAATGGCATTGACCAGAATAAGTAAGTCGCCGTTTACACTCGCCACCCCGCTGGCATCTCTCGATAAGATCAGCAGCAAGGCACCGCCAATGCCTAAGAGCAGGCCAAGTAATTTGATAGTCGTAAATTTTTCGCGCAGCCACCAAAGTGCCAGTGCACCAATGAGCAATGGAGTGGTCAGCATCAGCAAAGCGGCATGAATGGTAGAGGTTAGGGTCAATCCTTTGATAAAAAGCATTTGATTGATGACCACACCGGTAAGCGCACAACCTATAAAGCGGGGAATATCTTTTTTATCGATGCTTGCTTCTTGTTTTGAAAAAACCCACAGCAACCAAAATAAGATCAGGGTAATGCCTACTCTCAGTAGATTAACGCCGTACGGACCGATCATCGCAGGCGAGATATGCTTTACCAAACTCAGGTTGGTGGCAAAGAAAAAATTAGTGAGTAAAACGGCAATATGGGCTTTGGTAGTGGCGCGCAAAATAAAAAGTTGCAGAGCAAAGAACGCAAATCTTATGCAGAATTAGGACGACTGCTTTTTAACGCATCGATCCACTGCGATACGGTGCTGTGCAGGACCGTATCGTTAAAATGAGTAGGAAGCCGATAAGGATATTGACGGGCTACCTGCAGCGCCTGAACGATCGAGAAGTTACGTTGCGAAAATTGCGGTGCATACTGCAGACGATCGGCATGGGCTGCCAGATAGATCTGTTCGGGTTGCCCCGGCGTAGGAATGAGTACCAGCTTTTTTTGTAGGGGGATCATCTCCATCAGCGTCGTATAACCGCTTCTGCAAATAATATAGCTTACGGTAGATAGCAAGTTCTGCAGATCGGCAGCACTCAGGTGATCGAATATCGTTACACGCGATACGCCATATAATAGGGCCAATGAGCCAGCGGACGCTTGTTGCGGGCCCTTGTTAGCTACCTCGTTGCTGTGGGCAGAAGGTAGTCCTCTTACAATAATAAGTTGTTCACCAAACGAAGCGGCTTGTTGTAGAATTATTTTTTCGAGTAGCGTTCGCTGTGGCTCCGGACCCGAAAGTAGCACGAGTACGGGGCCCTCTTCAGGGGCCGGTTGCGGGATCGTAGTGGCTAATCTGTTCAACAGGCCAATATACTGCAGGGGAATGGCGGGGGCTTTTGGCGGATGAGAAAGATCTCCGGCCAGTGAGGGCTCTTCGGGAACGTCAGGTACCCATACGGCATTAAATCGATCAATGTAGTGGTAGAGTAATTGCTGTGCCAGTTGGTCTGCCCAACGACCGTACCCGGTGCGAATATTCAATTGATGCGTGATGATAACGCCCGGCACCTTAGGGTGAGCCAGCCCGTAACGATTATCAGATACAATGGCATTAATATGATAGGTGCGTACTGTTTTTTTGATCCAGCGTTGTTCTCTTTTCAGTTGCTGCCAAAACCGGGGAAGCAGCCGAAGCATAGCCCATCCAAAAAGCCATGTAAAGCGACTGTATCGTATGGGCGTATGTGGAGAGGAAAGATGGGTCAGTAAGGGGAACTCTTCTACAAGCAGGGTTCTGCTGGCGCCATCCGATGCGGTGATCACTTCGCACCCCCGTTGCAGCAGTGTACGTATGAGGGGAATACAGCGCGTGGCATGCCCCAGCCCCCAGTTTAAAGGGGCCACCAATACAACGAGCGGGCGGGAGGGGCTTGCCGGCATAAAGGGTCAAATAAAAAAGCTAAAATCGGAACCTTTGGGCAACAAAAACGTTTGTAAAGTAGTTTTAATTCATGAATTTTAGGTCATGAAACTAGTCCGCACCCTCTCAATATTGGTCTTTTTACTGTTGCTGCTCAGTGCTTGCAGTCGTAATTTCTACAGTAGCAAGGCCTCTCGGAATTGTGGTTGCCCCGGACAAAATGTTCGCTGATAAATTCAGGTATGGCTACTAAAAATATTTTTGTACTACTCTGTTCCTCTCCTTACCTATCTGCCCTGACCATAGAACAGGAGCGGTTGGCCCTGGCTCGGTTACTGAACATGCCTTTCATGAAAGAACGATTTTATCAGGCTACCGAGTTGGTAGACCGTAATCATATCACTCAAAACCGGGCGCGCATCAAAGAAGAATTATCCAAACGCCCCTTGCGTTCTTTTCGATTTGTGATCAATAAAAATTAAGGCGCTTTTAGTGTAAGGGCTCTAAGGCGTTTCTAAGCTGTTGCAGCATAGCGGCGATCTCCTCTTTTTTACAAGTTCCAATACTCATTCTGTACCATGGCGAGGAGGCGGCTGCACCAAACGCATAAAAGGGTACCAGTGCCAGACCGGCCGCGTTGAGCAAGAAAGCGGTAACATCGGCTTGTGATGAAAGTAGTTTGCCGGCGGGAGTAGTTTTGCCAACGGCATCGATCTTTACGGTCAAATAAATGGCGGCTTCTGGTTTGATGGCATCTACAGGTAATCCTTCTTGCTTTAATGCGAGGAGTCCGTTATAGATGGTGCTGAGTCTTTCTTCGATCTCTTGTTTATAATGATGCAGATAGTTTTCGATGGCAGGCTTGTTATGCAAATAAACGGCTAGTGCCTTTTGTTCGGCCATGGGCGCCCACGCGCCGATATGGGTCATGATCTGCTTCATCTTCTGTATGACAAGGGCAGGACCCAGCGCCCAACCAACGCGTACACCAGTGGCAGCAAAAGCCTTACTGATGGCATCGATAAAAATGGTGTAGTCTTTCATCGCTGGTCGCAGCGATACGGGGTTGTGATGTTGAATGGCCCCATAGGTGAGATGCCAGTACATCTGGTCGAACATCACATATAATTTTTTTTGATCGGAGCCTCTGCTATCATTCTCTTCGAGTACCAGATCGCAAATAGCGGTCAGCTCTTCTTTATCAAAAGTAGTACCGGTAGGATTTTGTGGCGAGCAAAGCGAGAGCAGGGTAGCACCTTTGAGATGAGGCGCCAGTTGCTTGGCGGTGGGCATAAAGCGTGTCTCGGGGCCGGTCTCTATGACGGCATGCTCACTATCGGTAAAATGCGTGTAATGGTTGTTGTTCCAAGAGGGTACGGCATAGACCACTTTGTCTCCTTTATCACAGATAGTACGAAAGACGGTATAGATAAGGGGTCGTCCACCCGAAGCGATCAAGATCTCGTCGGTAGAATAGCGAAGGCCTTCTTTTTCGAGCATAAATTCTGCAAGGGCTTCTCGCAGATCGAGGTTACCCTCTGCCGCGGGATAATTGGTATAGCCTTGCCGATAGGCCGTAACGATGGCCTCTTCGAGTTCTTTGGGGATAGGAAACAGTGCGGGGTCAAAATCACCAATGGTAAAATTATAGATACGAGCTCCCTGGCGGATCTTTTCTTTGATCTCTCCTCCTAGTTTTACTATTTCGGAGCCGATCAACGTAGAAGCCAGATGGGAGAGTTTCATGGGAGGACCATTTGCTTCGGCAAATGTACTTTATTTCTTTACCCCGGCCGATTTCTCAAAATCGAGAATAACGCCGTTGATACAGTAGCGAAGACCGGTGGGAGGCGGGCCGTCATCAAAAACATGACCCAGGTGGGCCTTGCAGCGTCCGCATTGCACTTCGGGTGCGTTGCATCCCGTGGCTGTTGTCGGGGGTGTACAGAATGCTCCCTTTAGCGATAGGTTCAAAAAAGCTGGGCCATCCACAGCCGCTTTCAAATTTGGCCTCACTTTTAAACAAGGATTTACCACAGGCCTTGCAATAGTAAGTGCCTACTTCTTGGGAATGTTCAATGGAGCTGGTCCAGGGTCTTTCGGTTCCTTTTTGACGGGCAATGTAATACACATCGGGAGACAGGATCTTTTTCCATTCGCTTTCCGGAAGATTCACTTTTGCGGTATCGGTGCGGGAGTAGACCGGATTATCTTTTTTTGTGGTATCCATGCTCATTTCATTTTTTGGGATAGAGCGGGCGGTGTTTTTTACATTGACCCGATCTGTAGGGATCGGGGCGGCGGTACTGCATTGCAGCAAGATCACCGCTATCAGGGGCCAACTCAAAAGGGGGAGTGCCATCATCATCCCCAATAACAAGAGGGTATTCCAAAGGTTCAAATGTGTCCATACGGCTTTGAGCCTTATATTTGCTGTCTGCTCAAAACGACTGTTTATGTTTAATCTGGTACTATTTGGCCCTCCCGGCAGTGGAAAGGGAACCCAGTCGGACCGACTGGTAGCCAAATACGGCTTGATCCATCTTTCTACCGGTAACCTGCTTAGAAAAGAGATAGCGGACCAAACTTCGCTGGGCATGTCTGCCAAATCGTATATCGATTCGGGTAAGCTGGTGCCTGATGCCGTAGTGATCGGCATGGTAGATTCTTTCTTTGATCAGCACAAAGGGGCCAACGGATTCTTGTTCGATGGATTTCCAAGAACCGTAGCGCAGGCCGAGGCACTCGATGAGTTGCTGACCAAAAAGAATACGGCCATTTCGCTGGTGGTGGCTTTAGAGGTATCCGAAGAAGAGTTGGTCAAGCGATTGTTACAACGCGGTCAGACCTCGGGCCGCTCCGACGATACCGACGAGTCGGTGATTCGCAAACGCTTTGCGGTGTATACAAATGAAACCAGTCCGGTGGCAGCTCATTACCAGCAAAGCGGTAAGTTCAGCTCCATTATGGGCGAAGGCAGCATCGACGATATCTTTACCGGCATTTGCGCTCAAATAGATAAGGCACGCTGATCATTGATTCGATTGACTGGCCCGCTCTAAGAATTCCTTTTCTTCTTTGGAGAGAGAGTCCATTCCCTGGCGATGAATTTTTTCTAGCAAGGCATCTATTCTGTCTTGTGTCAACTTCGGCTTTTTATCGTACGGTTGTCGGGTGGCCTTATAAAAATGCATGTCCCGTATCCCTGATTTTTTTGGCCGGGGCTTTTCGGGATTGAATAGATTATTGGCGCTGTCAAAGAGGCGCGACATCCATTCGCTAAGGTCATAGCCCATTCTGATCAACTGCATAAATAAAAACCCCATGCCACCCCCGGCTAGTAATGGCAAATAACTGATGGGTTGTTGCAATGGTTTGGTCGCGATGCTCACGAGTACATAGACTGCCGTGAGTATCCATAGCGGAAAACCTCCCATTAGTTGAGGAAACAAGCGGTAATAAGGCGACAGCATGGTGGTAGCGATAGCAATGGCCATTACGGAAGGGCCGGCTCCAAAGAAAAGAGCTGTAGTAGTAGAGGGCATCAACGAAACGGCCAGCAGATAACCCAGTGAGCCTGCCAAACCGCCGTACAAATAGAGAGCGACGATCTTGCGATTACCACTTAAGTCCTGAAAAATGAATCCGAAGGCCCATAGCCACAACATATGACCTAGTATCATCCAGACGCCCACATTGGTAAACATGGCACTCAGCAGCGTCCAGGGTCGGTAGAGTACTTGTTGCCAGTGGCCGGGTACAGCGAACCATTGTAAGATCTGGTCGCGGAAAATAACTTCGATCTGAGACGTGTCTTGATGGAAGAAAAAGAAATAGGCCCTGCAAAGGGCAAGGGTAATGAAAACGACCAGATTGATGATCACCAGCCGGGTCAGACTATTTTGGCTGTCCCCTAACGAATATCCCATAGACACGATTCCTTGTTATTTTCTTAATACAACGTCTGGCGATTGGTTTTGTTCCAGTACAGCACCAGGAGAAAACCGGTGAGAGCTCCTCCCAAGTGGGCAAAGTGTGCAATATTGTCTCCGCTAACCCCGGCCACCCCGCCAAACAGGTCGATGGCGGCCAGTCCCAGCATAGCCCATTTGGCCTTTACGGGTACGGGGATGAACATAATATAGAGCTCTGTATTCGGAAACAAATAGGCAAAAGCGGCCATTACCCCCATCACCGCACCGCTGGCACCAAGGGCGGGCGAGACGGCACCCAGTTGTTGTTGTATGGCCACGGCATCTCCGGCATTGAACGCAACAAGTAATTCGTTACAACGCAGGTATTGAACGGTCAAATGCAAAGCAGCGGCGCCCAGCCCACTGGCAATATAGAATAACAAGAAGCGGGGTCCACCCCAAACGGTTTCGAGCACTTTTCCAAACATCCACAGCGTAAACATATTAAACACAATATGAAATAAGGTCTGTGGCGAGTGAGCGAACATGTGGGTCAATAACTGGTAAGGTCTAAAGTGACTAGCGTTGTTCATTACCCCGGCCTCTGCCAGCAGTCCTTGTAATTTTTGGGGCATCAGCGGCCACAGCATCATCCATTCCGTAAAAGGAAAGCGAGCGGCCAGCGTTAACTGGGCCACATACATCAACACATTGATGATGATCAGATTTTTGACTATAGGTGGAAAATTATCCGGTCTCGTAAATCGAAACTCACTCATAGCACAAAATTACGTTATCTGCGGGTCAACCGGACAATGTTTTCGATGTGATGCGTGTGCGGAAACATATCGACGGGTTGCACCAGGGTTACCTGGTATAGGCTATCGAGTCGTTGCAGGTCGCGGGCTTGTGTGGCGGGGTTACAACTAACGTAGACCAGCGTGGAGGCGGCGATCGTGAGCAGGGTATCGATAAGTGCTTCGTGCATGCCGGCACGCGGAGGATCGGTCACGATCACATCGGGACGTCCTTGCTCGGCAAAAAAAGTTTCCGTACAAATATCAATTACGTCTCCACTAAAAAAAGAGGCATTCGATATCTGGTTGAGTCTTGCATTTTCTTTGGCGTCGTCGATGGCGGCGGATACCTGTTCTACCCCCACAATGCGACCGGCCTTGCGGCTTAAGAAGATGCCGATACTGCCCGTACCACAATAGAGATCGTAGAGCGTTTCTTGTCCGGTAAGGGCAGCGGCATGCGCGGTCAAGCGGTAGAGCGTTTCGGCTTGTTCGGTATTGGTCTGAAAAAATGACTTAGGGCCTATTTTAAAGCGATAGGATTCATCTGCATCTTCTCCTCGTAAGATCTCTTCTACATAACCTTTACCAGAAAAAATGATCGGTTGCAGATCTTGAATGCTATCGTTCCATTTTGTGTTGATTGTGTACAGAAGAGTCGTAATGCCAGTAAAACGATCGAGTAGGGACTGTAACAACTCCTTTGTTTGTTGGGGCCTGTCTTCTCCGACGATCACATTGACCATTAGCTCACCACTGCGGCAGAGACGCAATTGTACATTACGTAAATAGCCCTGGTGTGCCCGGCTATCATAGAAGGTCCATCCCTTTTGCAGGGCCATCGATTTTATAAATACGCGTATTTCGTTGGTGGGGGATGCCTGCAGATAGCAAGTGTCGATATCCACTACCTTATCGAAGAATCCCCGGGCATGAAAACCGGCCACATTCGACTGACCACTGATCTGTTCGTTGCCCAGTTCGGAGGGTAATAGGTAACGTTTATTTCCAAAGGTATATTCGATCTTATTTCGGTAGTGCGTGGTAGAAGTAGCCCCGGCAATAGGCAGTACAGGGCTAAGCGCTACTTTTCCGATGCGTTGCAGGGTCTGTTCAACTTGCTGCTGCTTAAACTGGAGTTGTTTGGCATAGGGGAGCATTTGCCATTGACATCCCCCACAAACCCCAAAATGCGAACAAAAGGGATCTACCCGATCATTGGCCTTTTCGACAAAGGTCACTACCACACCCTCTGCCCAGTCCTTTTTACTTTTAATGATTCTGGCATCGACCCGATCGCCCGGTACCACCCCCTCAATAAAAATTACTTTTCCGTCTTGTCGTGCAATACATTTTCCCTCTGCGGCATAATCTTCGATCAGCAGATTGGAGAGGACAATGGAGGGCCTTTTTTTTCGCACCGGGCAAAGATAGTAGCTGTCGGTCTTGTTCGGGATTTTAATAACTTTACTCCATATTTTATTTGTGTATGAAGCGTCTTTTTGTTCCTCTGTTTTTATTTGTTACGGTCTCTGTATGCGCTCAAAACGGCTATGAGATCTCTGTGACCTTTAAGCCTTATAAGGATCAATACATTTACCTGGGCCACTATTTTGGCAAGACCTATCCTATCATTGATTCCGTTAAGTTAGACCAGCAGTCCAAAGGGGTCTTTAAGGGAAAGCAACCGCTGCAAGGAGGGATCTATCTTATCGGCTTTCCGAATAAGTCCGGATTTTTTGAAATGCTGGTAGACAAGCAGCAGCAGTTCTCCGTATTTGCCGATTCTGCTTCGTTGCCGGGCGGCGTCAGCTTCGGTAACTCTCCCGATAATGAGCTTTTTTCTAGGTACCAACGCATGACGGCCGAAAAGGGGATGCGCATCAATAGTCTTCGTGAGCTATTAAAAACGGCAGCGAATAAAACGGATTCTACCCGATTGATCGATTCGCTCAATGCGTTAGATCTGGACCTGCGCACTTCACGAGATGAGCTGATCGATAATAACAAAGGCAGTTTTCTGGCCGCTCTGTTGCAAGCCATGCGACAACCGGTGTTGCCGACCGAGTTACAACAACCTGCGAATCGCGCAGATTCGATAAAGGCCTTTCGCTACTACAAAGATCATTTTTGGGATGGTGTAAATTTTTGGGACGGACGTATGGCGTACACTACTTTTTTTGAGGACAAGCTCGATACTTATTTCAATCAGTTGATAACGCCTGACCCCGATTCGGTCATCAAAGAGATCGATTATATGCTTGGCTATGCTTCTGTCAATGCCGAGATGCAGCGTTTTTTATTGTTGCGCTTTATTAACCGGTATTACACCCAGCGCTATATGTGGGAGGATGCCATCTTTGTGCATTTGTACGAAAAGTATTTTTCTAACAAGTCCTATTCGTGGTTGAGCGAGCAGGGCAAGAAGACGATCACCGACAGAGCGTATAGTTTAATGGCCAATATCTTGGGTACGCCTGCATCGGATATTGAATTGCCCGATTCAACGGGTCGTACGGCATCACTTTACGGCGTAAAGAAAGAGTATACCCTGGTCGTATTTTGGGATCCTACTTGCGGGCATTGTAAGGAGACGCTTCCTAAGATCGATTCGGTCTATGTGCAGCGTTGGAAAAAGGATAATATGGGAATCTATGCCGTGGCCAAAGAGACCGAGGGCACCCGAGCCGATTGGCTTCGGTTCATTGCCGATAAGAAGATCGGTCATTGGAGCCATGTATATTATAGCAAAGAGGCCGAAAAGAATCGGGTAGAAAAAAATATTCCGGGGTATTCTCAACTCTACGACGTGCAGTCTTTCCCTACGCTATATCTCTTGGACAAGGACAAACGCATCATTGCTAAAAAGCTATCCTACGAGCAGATCGATGAAATAATCCAGCTCAAGAAAAAAGGGCAATAAAAAAGGGCGAAGCATTCTCGGGCGGATCTTGCCTTGGTCAGCGATCGACGGCTCAAATATCCTTGACCACGTCGGCCACTAACTGCGGACGACCCAGCGTGTAATAGTGCAGCACAGGTACGCCGGCTTTTTTTAGTTCGCGCGATTGCATGAGCAACCACTCCTTTCCTACCAGTTCTACATCCGCATCGGTCTTGCATTTTTGAACGGCATTGGCCAGCTCGGACGGAAGATCGATATGAAAGGTTTTGGGAAGTACGGTCAATTGTTTTTTGGAGTAGATGGGTTTTAATCCCGGAATGATAGGCACGGTAATACCGATCGCTCGGCAGGCTTTGACAAAGCTGTGGTACTTGGCATTATCGAAGAACATCTGCGTTACAATATAGTCGGCCCCGGCCTCTACCTTTTGTTTGAGGTGGCGCAGGTCGGTATCCATGTTGGGAGCCTCGAAATGTTTTTCGGGATAGCCCGCTACCCCAATGCAAAAACGCGTCTTTTGCGTATCCTTTAATTCTTCTTCGATATAGATGCCGTTATTGAGCGCAGAGACCTGGTGCAACAGATCGACCGCATAGCGGTGACCTCCCGGTTCGGGTTCGAAGGCCGATTCGTTTTTGGCGGCATCTCCGCGCAGCACCAGTACATTATCGATTCCCAGGTAATGCAAGTTGATGAGCGCATCTTCGGTCTCGTTGATGCTAAATCCGCCACAGATCAAATGGGGTACGGTGTCTACATTGTATTTATTCATGATGGCCGCACAGATACTTTCTGTACCGGGCCGTTTGCGCACCACTACTTTTTCGAAACTTCCATCGGTCCTTTTTTTGAATACATGTTCGGAACGGTGATAGGTAACATTGATAAAGGCCGGCTGAAAGGCCATCAGCGGGTCTAAATGTTTGTACAATGCACCGATACCCTTGCCCTTGAGCGGGGGTAACACCTCGAAGGAAATGAGCGTGTCTTTGGCCTGGTTGATGTGTTCGATGACTTTCATAGGTACTGGGCATGCAAACTTAACGTACCCTTTGTTTATAGCAAAGAATAGATCCTCATTTGTTAAAAGAACCGGGTCGTTGCCCGTTGCGGTCTCGATGGCTTACATTTGTTGTATGCAATTGACCATTCGTACCCGCTCGCTGGTTAAACGCTACGGGAGCAGGACCGTTGTAGACCGGGTATCCTTTGAGGTGCAACAAGGGGAGATCGTAGGACTGCTGGGACCTAACGGAGCCGGCAAGACGACCTCTTTTTACCAAGTGGTGGGATTGATCAAACCCGACGAAGGGCAGGTTTATTTGAATGATCAGGATATTACGGCATTGCCGATGTACAAGAGGGCCCAGATGGGGATCGGCTATTTACCCCAAGAGGCGTCGGTATTCAGAAAGCTGAGTGTAGAGGATAACATAGCCGCCGTTCTCGAAATGACACGCCTTAGTAAACAGCAGCAAAAAGATAAGTTAGAGCGGTTACTCAGTGAGTTTCGGTTACAGCATGTGCGTAAAAGCAATGGAGATGTCTTGAGTGGAGGCGAAAGAAGAAGGACCGAAATTGCCAGAGCCCTGTCGGTAGACCCTACTTTTATTTTACTCGATGAACCGTTTGCGGGCATCGATCCCATAGCCGTAGAGGATATTCAGGCCATTGTTGCCCGCCTAAAGTACAAGAACATCGGCATCTTGATCACCGATCATAACGTAACCGAAACCCTTTCGATCTGCGATCGGGCCTACTTGCTTATCGAAGGAAAGATCTTTAAACATGGTACGGCCGAAGAACTGGCACAAGACGAACAGGTACGCAACTTGTACCTGGGTCGCAATTTTGAACTGCGTCGAAAAGATTGGCTTCACGAAGAGGCCCAGCAACAAGCAGGATCTTCCATTTGATGGCACATGAATTACGCGCAACTCCCCAAGATAGAATTGCACCTGCACCTCGATTGCAGCCTGAGCTATTCGGTGGTTCAGGCCATCGATAACACCATTTCCGAAGAACAGTATCGAAACGAATTTGTGGCCCCGCCTGTTTGTGCCGACTTGCGCGATTATCTGACGCGTGCAGTTAAGGGTTTTTCTTTAATGCAAACGCCCGCACAATTGCGATTGGTGACCCTCGATCTATTAGCCCAGCTTGAAGCAGATCAAGTGATCTATGCCGAGATCCGTTTTGCCCCCTTATTGCATTTGCAGCAGGGGTTGTCTCCGACGCAAGTGGTCGAGGCGGTAGAATCGGCTTTACAGGAGGGCGCTACTCGTTATAAGGTGATCGCCCGACTCATTCTTTGCACCCTTCGACATTTTACCGAAGAACAAAGTCTCGAAACAGCCGCATTGACCCGGCAATTTTTTGGAAAGGGCTGGGTAGCCGGATTCGATATGGCGGGAGATGAGTTGGGGTATCGAGTGCATGCGCATAAGAAAGCCTTTTCTTTGATCAAAGACAGTGGTATACCGTTTACGGTGCATGCCGGAGAGGCCGCCGGTCCGGCCAGCATCTGGGAGGTGATCCGGGAATTAGGCCCAACGCGTATCGGCCATGGGGTTAGAAGTATAGAAGACCCTTCTTTATTGCAATACTTGGTAAAGGAGCGGATCCATTTAGAGGTGTGCCCAACCAGCAACCTGCAAACCAATATTTTTTCTTCTATGCAAGCGCATTCGCTCGGTGAGTTGTATCAGCAAGGGATGTCGATGAGTATCTCTACCGATGCGCGTATGATCACTCCGGTTACTCTCAGCAGCGAATATCAACGGGTGGCCGAGGCCTTTGGTTGGGGTCCAACGGAGTTTTTGGATTGTAATCTGCAAGCGTTGCAGGCCGCCTTTATCGAAGAGGAGTTGCGAGCATCTTTACGGCAACAGGTATTGATGGCCTATTGATGGCCAATTTTTTTTAATTTGGCAGTAGCCATGAAACTCCTTTCTCCTGCCATATCATCGTTGGCTCGCTTACGCTCTTGGCGAATCGATGCCTGGCGCAATAATCCCATCGATGCGCAGCGAGAGGTATTGCAAGACCTGGTCACCTCGGCACAATATACCGAGCTGGGCAGGCGATACGATTTTGCCCGCTTATTTTCGGTCAAGTCCTTTAAAGAGGCGGTTCCTATTCACGAATATGAAGACCTCAAGCCCTATATAGAGCGGATCATGCAAGGCGAGCAGGGGTTGTTGTGGAATACGCCTATCCATTGGTTTGCCAAGAGTAGCGGAACGACCAGCGATAAGAGCAAGTTTATTCCTGTTAGCGAAGAGAGTTTACAAGACGGGCATTACCGGGCCTCGAAAGATGTGTTATCGTTATACTATTTACGAAAACCCGATTCGGAGCTATTGACCGGAAAGGGACTCATTATAGGAGGAAGTCATACTATCAATCCGCTTAACGAAGAGGCGCAGTACGGCGATCTGAGTGCTGTGTTACTACAAAATTCCCCGTTCTGGGGGCATTGGCTACGCACCCCTCATTTGGATATTGCCCTGATGGATGAGTGGGAATCGAAGATCGAAAAATTGGCCGCCAGCACGATCAAGGAAAATGTTACTTCCATATCCGGGGTGCCTACCTGGACGCTGGTATTATTTAAGCGTATTTTAGAGCTTACGGGTTGCCAAACCATGTCGGAGGTGTGGCATTCGCTCGATTTGTATATGCATGGCGGGGTTTCGTTTACCCCTTATCGTGAGCAATTCGCCAAATGGATCGGCCGCGATATTCAGTATCTCGATATGTATAATGCGAGTGAAGGTTTCTTTGCTGCGCAAGATGATCCGTTGGAGCCGGGCATGCTGCTTTTTACCGACCATGGGGTATTTATGGAGTTTATGCCGGTAGAGGAGTATGGGTCCGCCTCTCCTCGTACGATCGGACTTAGCGATGTTGAGATCGGCCGTCAGTATGCCCCTGTTATCAGCACCAATGCGGGACTATGGCGTTATTTACTGGGCGATACGATCGAGTTTACTACGCTTAGGCCGTTTCGGGTAAAAGTATCGGGGCGGTTAAAGCATTTTATCAATGCCTTTGGCGAAGAGGTGATCGTGGACAACACCGATCGGGCCTTGGCAGAGGCTTGTCGCCAGACCGGCGCCATTGTAATGGATTATACGGCAGCCCCCGTTTATTTTAACGAACGAGTACAAGGGGCACACCAATGGTTGATCGAGTTCGAGCAAGAACCTGCCAACCTTGCTGTGTTTACAGCGATCTTAGATAAAGCATTGCAACAACTCAATAGCGACTACGAGGCTAAGCGCTATCGCGACATAGCGTTGGGTTTGCCGCTGGTTCAGTCGTTGCCCAGGGGGACCTTCTCGAATTGGTTGCGCCAAAAAGGGAAATTGGGTGGTCAACACAAAGTGCCTCGCTTAAGTAACGATCGAGGCATGGTCGAAGATATTTTACAGCTGAATACAGCTACATTTGCCTCATCCTAAACTTATGTTATGAAACTACTCGATAATAAAGTGGCGATCGTAACCGGTGGTGCCCGGGGAATAGGAGAGGGGATCGCCCGTCTCTTTGCTGCACAGGGTGCGCAAGTAGCTTTTACCTATGTAAGCGAGAGCAGTGCCGAGAAGGCGGCATCGTTAGAAGCCTCTTTACAAGCAGAAGGAGTGAAGGCCAAGGCTTACCAGAGCAATGCGTCCGATCCACAGGCCTGTGAGGCGCTGGTCGCCGAGGTATTAAACGAATTTGGCACTATCGATGTTTGTGTTAATAATGCGGGCATCTCTAAGGATAATCTGTTGATGCGAATGACCAATGAGCAGTGGGAAGAGGTGATGCGCGTCAATCTCAACAGTGTCTTTTATATGACCAAGCAGGTGATTCGCCCGATGATGAAAGCCCGTTCGGGCTCGATTATCAATATGAGCTCGGTGATCGGCGAAATGGGTAATGCAGGCCAAAGCAGTTATGCTGCCAGCAAGGCCGGTATTATCGGCTTTACCAAGTCGGTGGCCAAAGAATTGGGCAGTCGCAATATTCGTTGCAATGCTATTGCGCCGGGTTTTGTAGAGACCGATATGACGCAATATTTGCAAGCCGGCGAAGCGGCCGAAAAATACAAGGCGGGTATTCCGCTGGGTCGTTTTGCATCGGCCGCCGATA
Source organism: Sphingomonadales bacterium (assembly GCA_046093525.1). GTDB lineage: Bacteria > Bacteroidota > Bacteroidia > Chitinophagales > Chitinophagaceae > JJ008. The sequence goes on from JBJTFT010000137.1 coordinate 16,067, forward strand.
TTGCCAATGTGACGTTGTTTTTAGCCTCCGACCTATCGGCCTATGTAACGGGCCAAACGATCAGCGCCTGCGGCGGATTGAATATCTAACGATCAGTGACTGACGCGCGCCCCTTTCTCTTGCATATAGGCGTGCCACAAAATAAACGCAGCAATGCTGCGGTAGGGTTTCCATTTGGCCGCTACGGCCAGCATGCGCTCTTTAGAAACGGTGGCTCGCATCCGTTTTACCTTTTTTAGACTATTGACCAATGCAATATCTCCCAGTGGAAACTGGTCGGTCCTTCGCAGGGCATGCATCAGGTATACATCGATGGTCCAAGGCCCGATTCCCTTGAGTGGGATCAACTGGTCAAAGACCTCTTGATCGCTGTACGCCTCCATCTTACGGAGGCTGATCCTTTTTTCAATTATGGCTTGTGCCAGCCCTCTTGCGTACACGATCTTTTGCCGGGTAAAATAACAGTCGCGCAGTTCCTGATCGGTAAGGGCCATTATTTTTTTAGGGGTCACGGTGCCTACCTTTTTTCGTAAGCGATCAAATGCCGCATAGGCCGCTGCCAATGAAACCTGCTGCTCTAAGATGGAGAGGACCAACGTTTGAAAGGTATTGGGTCTGATCCAGGGTCGGGGATACCCGTGTTTGTGTAGGATCTGCTGCAGATCGGCATCGCGTGCTGCCACTGTATCGCAGAGGTTATTGAAGTCTTGCTCGGTGTAGCAAAGAGGGGGAGCCTTCATTTTTTTGTTATGCGCTCAATGGCCTTTTTACTCTCTTCGGTTAACAGCAGCCGACCGCTGATAGAAGCCCGATGCTGTAGCAGCTGCGTCCAGTGTTCGGTTCCTTCCCAGCAGATCTTCTTGATCTCTTTAAGGGCGGCAGGACTACTTTGTAGCAGTTGTGCCACTAGTCGATTGACTCCCTCATCCAGACCGGCCATATCTTCGAACAGCTCGGCAAATAGACCGCGCTCGTGTGCCCATGCTGCACTGCGCCAAGCGGTGGCATCGAAGGCCAATTGTGAAAAAGCAGAGACACCTATCTTTCTTTCTACGGCAGGCCCCACTACGAACGGGCCGATGCCTACGGCCAATTCACTGAGTTTAACTTGTGCACTATCGGTGGCTAATGCATAGTCTACGGCAGCGGCTAGTCCTACTCCTCCTCCTACGCATTTGCCTTGTATTCGTCCAATGACCGGAACGGGACAGGTTCTGATGGCGTTGATCACTTCGGCAAAACCACTAAAAAAGCGCAACCCTTCGGCGGCGGTGGTTATCGAAGCAAGTTCGTCGAACGAGGCGCCGGCACAAAAGACCCGTTCTCCGCCACTGCGCAGCAAGACGACGTTGATCTCGGCATCTTCGCCGGCGGCCGTAATAGAAGCGGCCAGTTGGGTCAGCAGGGTGCGGGGTAACGAGTTGCTCTGAGGGTGATAGAACTCTACGATTTGAAGCGACCCTTGTCGAGTCGAGGTAACGTAAGCGGTATCCATAGTGCTCATATGCTATTATAAGGGTTGTTTGGCCACCATGGTCAAGATAGTGGCAATGCCGGTTATTTCTTGATTCTCGTCGAGTATTTCGACCAGCCATTTTACGATGCCTTTTTCGATATCATCTCCTCTTTTACTATCGGCAGGGTTATCGACGATGCGTTTGTCTTGCAAGAGTTTCTCTTTGCAGGTAAAACGAATCTGTATCTCGCTGCCAGGGTAAACGGGTTTTGTAAAACGAAGTTCATCGATGCCATAGTTCAGCAGCACCGGATTTTTTTCGTAGCTATCTACAAATAAACCCGCCGCTAAACTCATGATCAGATAGCCGTGGGCCACTTGTCGTTCGAACATGGTGCCTTCGAAGTCCGTCTCTTTGATATGGGCATAGAAGTGATCGCCACTCAGATCGGCAAATCGGTCAATATCATCTGCCGTGATCATTCTTTTTTTAGTGAGCAACTGGTCTCCGATCTGCAACTCTTCGAAATATTTTTTGAAAGGATGTTTGCCCGGGTCCTTGCCTTCGGCGTAAGGTTGATAGACCGACGTGATCGCCGTGATCATGGTAGGAGATCCTTGCAGGGCCGTGCGTTGTAAATAGTGTTTAACACCGCGAATGCCGCCCATTTCTTCGCCGCCTCCGGCACGACCGGGTCCGCCATGCACCAGCAGGGGCAAGGGAGAGCCATGACCGGTACTCTCTTTGGCGCAGGCGCGGTTCAAGACCAGGATCCTTCCGTGATGAGAGGCGGCACCGATCACATATTGCCGGGCTTCGTTAGTATCGTTGGTAACAATGGTGGTGACCAGACTTCCTTTTCCTTTTTTACTCAGGGCGATGACTTCGTCCATGCCTTGATAGGGCATCAACGTACTTACCGGACCAAAAGCCTCGATCTCGTGCGGCGTGTTGGTAGCAAAGGGAGCCTCGTTGCGCAGTAGCAGCGGAGAGAGAAAGGCTCCTTTTTGTGCATCGGCATCCAGTACGCTTACACTGTCTAGCGATCCATAGATGAGTTGAGAAGAGGCAAGTAGTTTTTGTACTTGCGCCAAGACTTCGTTTCGCTGCTGCTGCCCGGCCAGCGATCCCATTCTGACTTTCTCGTTGTAGGGAGATCCGATCACCGTTTGCGCCAGTGCCTTTTGCAAGGCTTGGCTTATGGCATCGAGATAGCGGGCCGGAACAAAAATGCGACGTACCCCCGTACAACGCTGTCCTGCCTTGAGGGTCATTTCTTTTCGTACTTCTTTTACAAAAAGTTCCCATTCCGGGTCGTCTGGTTGTACGGTTTCGCCCAGTACAATACAATTGAGGCTGTCGGCTTCCATGTTAAAGGGAACATTATTATCAAGGATCGCCGGAATTTTCTTGAGCAGGGCACCCGTAGCCGCACTGCCGGTAAAGGTGACCACATCTTGACTATCGACCCAGTGTAGCAGATCGCCGCTGCTGCCGCAGATCAGTTGTAACGATCCGTCGGGAAAGATCTTACTGTTGATGATTTCGCGAAAGACCGCTTCGGTGATGTACGAGGTGGCCGTGGCAGGTTTTACAATCGCAGGAACGCCCGCCAGTAAATTAACAGCGATCTTCTCGAGCATGCCCCAGACCGGAAAATTAAAGGCATTGATATGGATGGCCACCCCTTCTTTGGGTACTAGTATATGGGTGCCCATAAAACTGTTCCCTTTGCTGAGGTTATGACTTTCTCCATCGATGCAAAAGGTCTCGTTCGGGAACTTTCGGCGTAGCGACGCGTTAGAAAAAAGATTACCGATACCTCCTTCTATGTCGACCCAACTGTCGGCCTTGGTGGCACCGCTTCGGTAACTAAGGGCATAGAAAGCAGGAAGGTGTTTTTGCAAGTGAAAGGCGAGTGCTTTGAGTCGATTACCTCTTTCGTGAAAACTGAGACTACGCAGTGCCGGATTCCCCTTTAGCCGCGCATACTCGACCATCGATTTGAAATCGATTCCCTGTGTGCTGGTAGTACCCAATGGTTCGCCGGTAACCGCATCGAAAAGAGGTTGTTCGTTGCCTTGTCCGCGAAGCCATTGCCCGGCTACATAGTTTTGAAGTTGAAGCATAGGATAGGGGGTACTAAATTACCCCAAAATTAGCCCAACGCTGCTTGTCTTTTACATTTGGGTATCTTTGTTTTCTAACGAATATTGTTATGCGTACTGCGATGTTTTTAGTTCTTTCGGTAGGGGCTGTTTTACTTTTTACAGCCTGCCAAGGCCCGTCCGATCAGGCCGAGCAAGGACCCGGCCAGGTGGCACCCCAAGCCCTGTCGGCAGACGATAGTCTCTACCACCAGGTGATGGATATACACGACGAAGTAATGCCCAAGATGGGTAAGGTACGGGGTGCGCAACAACGGGCGCAGCAACGCCTCGACTCGCTGGCCAAGCAAGCAGGCAGTGCCAACAAGGCGTATCGCCAGCAATTAGAAAAGCTTGTCAACGATCTTAATTATGCCGACTTTGCCATGGATAAATGGATGGTGGAGTTCAACATGGATTCTGCCACAGACAATAAGCCCCTTCGGGTTCGTTATTTTCAAGAAGAGCTAGAGAAAGTACAGAAGGTCAAAGCGGCCATTTTAGGTAGTTTGGCTGCGGCCGATAGCCTTATTCGCCAGTAATGAAGAAGAGCCGACTGCGAATATTTACCAAAAAATTTGTGTTCTCTGCCAATGTGCTGGCAGTGGCACTTTTCTTGTTGTCTTGTCTGATACCGCTGCTGCACCCCCAGCAATGGTGGTGGGTTTCGCTGATGGGACTCGCTTTTCCGTTCTTACTTTTTATTGTGATCGGTTTTTGCGTGGGTTGGTTGGTGTTGCTCAAGTTCAGACTTGCCCTACTTTCGGTTAGCGCGCTTTTGTTGGGATACAAAAGTATCGGGGTGTTCATTGCCTTTAATGCACCTACCCCATTCGAGATAAAAAAAGAATCGAGGTCTATTCGAGTGGTAAGCTGGAACGTGGCGCGTTTTATTGAATTGACACGTAATAACAATCGGGGAAGTTTGACCCGCAAGAAAATGCTGGCATTGCTCGCCGAGCAAAAGGCCGACGTGCTATGCTTGCAGGAGTTCTATACTTCTGATAACCCTGTTTATTACGATAACATCAGCTCTATTCGTAAGCAACTGGGCTATCCTTATTTTTATTTTAGCAAAGACCTGGATGGCGACCTCAATTATTATAGTTCGGTGATCTTTTCGCGCTATCCCATTGTCGACAGCGGCATGGTCCGTTTTCCGCGTCCGTCTCAGCCCGAGGTGTTGTTGCAAGCCGATATTAAGACGAACGATGGGGTAATTCGCGTCTTTACTACGCATCTTCAATCACAGCGATTCAATAAGCAAGATTATCGACGCATCGAAAAGATCCGCGATCGTGAAGACAGCTTGGTCCATTATTTTATTCCTATTGTGGGCAAATTGAAAAGGGGGGTGGTCATCAGAAGTTTACAGGCCGACATGATCGCTTCGTTGCTGGCCGATTCGCCTCATCCGCTTATTTTGGCCGCCGATCTGAATGATGTGCCTAACTCTTATACTTATTTTACGGTGCGGGGCACCTTGCAAGATGCCTTCTTGCAACAGGGCTATGGGTTGGGACGTACCTTTCGCGGGCTCTCCCCCACGCTGCGCATCGATTATATTTTTGCCGACCGTCGCTTTGCGGTGCAGCAGTTCAAGCGGGTCAAAAAGGACTATTCCGATCATTATATGCTTGTGACCGACCTGCAATTGCAACCCTAGGCACGCGTCGCTGTTCCATTCCATTTATTTTAATCATCTTTGCCTTATGGCCGAGCTTCGCATCTATAATTCGCTGACCCGACAAAAAGAAGTATTTACCCCCTTGGTACCCGGGCATGTGGGCATGTATGTCTGTGGTCCGACCGTAAGTGGAGAGAGCCATCTGGGTCATGCCCGACCTTACATCACATTCGATGTGGTCTATCGGTATTTACAAACCCTGGGGTACAAGGTGCGTTATGTGCGTAACATAACCGATGCCGGACATTTCGAAGAAGAGGGGCGTGAGGCGACCGATAAGATCGCCGAAAAAAGCAAAACTAGAGCAACTTGAACCCATGGAGTTGGTCCATAAGTATACACGCCTTTTTCATTGGGCCATGGAGCAGTTCAACACATTACCTCCCTCGGTAGAGCCTACCGCTACGGGCCATATTGTGGAACAGATCGGCATGATCGAACAGCTAATAGAGGCTGGCTATGCCTACGAGGTGCAAGGCTCGGTTTATTTTGATGTAAAAAAATATGCGGCCAGTCATGACTACGGAAAACTCAGCGGACGCGTTATCGATGAGTTACTTACCACTACCCGCGAACTGGAGGGCCAAGAAGAGAAAAAAGACCGAACTGATTTTGCTCTCTGGAAAGCCGCTGCACCCGAACATATCATGCGCTGGCAAAGCCCCTGGGGGGTAGGCTATCCGGGCTGGCATATTGAATGTTCTGCTATGGCTACGAAGTATCTGGGCAAGCAATTCGATATTCACGGCGGTGGCATGGACCTGCTTTTTCCGCATCATGAAAGTGAGATTGCGCAAAGTACGATTTGCAATCACCAGACGCCGGTTCGCTTTTGGATGCACAATAACATGATCACCATCAATGGTCGCAAGATGGGAAAGAGCTATAACAATGTGATCCGCCTTACCGAACTTTTTAGCGGTACACATCCCTTGCTCGAAAAGGCCTATCACCCTATGACGGTGCGCTTTTTTATTCTACAGACTCACTATAGTAGCACCCTCGATTTTAGTAACGAGGCGTTGCAAGCGGCCGAGAAGGGACTCAAGCGGTTGTGGGAAGCGTACCAAAAATTAAAGAAGATCGATGCTGCTCAAAAGAACACTTCGAATGGTTCAGGAACACCCGGCATCGACGGAACGGATACGGCACTCACCCAAACGGTCCATCGATTACTCGGTGAATTGCCCCAATTCATGAACGATGATTTTAGTACCGCCAAGGTGTTGGCCAACTTTTTTGAGCTGGTACCCATCATCAACGCAATGTATGACGGGCATACACCGGCCGGAGCGCTGGCGTCGTCTACGTTGCTGTATATGCAAAAGGAAACGACCCACTGGCTCGAGACGGTCTTAGGTCTTCAGGGAATGGAAGAAGGAGGGCACAATAAGTTAGAGCAAGTGATGAGCCTGTTGATAGATATTCGAAAAGAAGCACGTGGGCGAAAAGATTTTATGACCTCCGATAAGATCCGTGACCGATTGGCCAGTGTAGGTATCCAGCTAAAAGATGAGAAGGGAGGAGAGATGACCTGGCGGATCGACTAATGGTTGAGCGGCCTTTTTTTAATTCGTCCTCCTTTTGTTTCCTTGACGGGGTTCATCACCACAAAGGCGGTCGGTGTTATTTTCTCTATTTCTGTATTCAGTTTGTTGATCTCTAACCGGGTAATGACGGTATAGAGAATATCGAGATCTCTTTTTTCTCCTCGTTTGCCGTATCCTCCTTTGCCCTGGTAGACCGTAACCCCTCGCCCCATAACATTGATGATCATTTCTCGTATCTCTTCGCTGTGTGACGATACGATCGTAACCCCAATGTATTCTTCGATACCTTCTACAATAAAGTCGAGCATTTTGGAGGCCACCATGTAGGTGATAATGGAATACAGGGCTACTTCGATACCCAAGAGATAGGCTGCCAGCGAAAAGATGATAATGTTGATAATAAGAATGATATCGCCGATGGTCGTGCCAAGTTTTCTACTGAGGTAAATGGCGAGTACTTCAGTGCCATCGATGACCGCGCCGCCACGTACGGCCAGCCCAATGCCCGCTCCTAAAAAAAATCCCCCAAAGACAGCCACCAATACCTTGTCTTGTGTCACCAGCGGAAAGTGTACATATGCCAGACATAAGGATAAGCCTGCAATGGCCAACGCCGTTTTGATGGCGAAAGTGCTACCCATAATTCGATAGCCCATTAAGATAAAAGGCAGATTGACCAGCGGAATAAAGATCCAAAGTGGAGTTGTGCTTAGCGTAGATAGCAGCAGCGATATGCCGGTGGCTCCGCCGTCGATAAAATGATTGGGCAGCAAGAGTGCTTTTAGTCCAAAAGAGGCCGATACGATTCCCAGCGAGACAAAAATGACATCTCGTAAAAGATGTTGCGCAACGATCTTGCGGGCCCTGTATCGTTTGGCTTTTCGGTAATGGGTAAGCATATGCTCAAAGACCTGGTCTTGCGCCCGGGTCCAAAAGAGTGAACTGATTATATCTTGTAAACGCTGCCACATGGTTTACGGTCGTTACGGGCTGTTAGGTTATGCCAGATGAATAGCTTCCATTTTTTGTAACCACTCTTCGTCTATAGTGGCACCAAGACCGGGGCCTTCGGGTAATTGGATGGCTCCGTTTTTTTCGTATCGAATACCTCCGGTAACGGGGTCTTGCCTAAACATAAGTGCGGTATCAAAATCATAATGTACGATCTGTGGACTGCAGCAGGCAAAATGCGCAAAAGCCGTCATGGCCAGTCGAGATTCGATCATGGCTCCAACTTGCAATTTGATACCGGCCGTTTCGGCCAACCGAACCATTCGTACCCCATTGCGAATACCACCGGCCTTGCCCAGTTTTATATTAAAATAGTCACAGGCATCAAGGGCAATCAGCCGAGCGGCATCGTGATGATCACCGCAACATTCATCGGCCATGATGGGGATGGGACTTTCTTTTTTTACCTGCGGTAATGAAGTGTATAAATATCTGGAAATGGGTTCCTCACAGTGTTCGATCTGTAGCGGTGCCAGTGCCTGAAGGGTCTCGATGGCTTCTGGTACGGTCCAGCCCTGGTTAGCATCGATGCGCAGGGGAACGGTGGGACCTACGGCTTTGCGGATGGCTTGCATGCGAAGCACATCGGTTTTACCATTCTTGCCCAATTTTACCTTGATGGCCGGATAACCCAAGTCCAGGATCTTTTTGGCATCGAGGGCCATCTTGTCGGGATCGCCGATGCTTACCGTATAGTCGGTAGTAATGCGTTTGGTGTTGTCGCCATTCAGCCATTGCCAGAGGGGAACCCCGGCCGCTTGCGAAGCCAGGTCGTGCAAGGCAATATCAAATGCACTTTTGATACTGTTGTTAGCATAGACGATAGTATCCAGCAGTTGCAAACAGCCATCGATATCTAATGCATTACGGCCCAGCAGTGCCTGGCCAAAGTAGCGGCCTATGGCCATACAGGTCTCTTGACTCTCACCGTTAATGGGCATGTACGGACTACATTCTCCAAATCCGACCAATCCTTCGCGGGTTTGGATCCGGACCACCACGTTAAGCGCATCGTCGTCTCTGCCGAGCGAAGTAATAAAGGGCTCGATCAACGGAATACGCAGGGCGTAAAGACCGATCTTTTCGATATGTAACGAAGATGACGTCACCGGCACTAACTTATTTGGCCAGGGTCAGCTCGTTGATCAGATGTTTGGCTCCGCCCAATTTATCGATACACCACAGTACATAGCGAATATCCACGCAAATAGTACGGTTCAGGTCTTTATCAAAGGCCAACTTATGGCTTAAGGCTTCATAGTTGCCATCAAAGGCCAGTCCGATCAGTTCTCCTTTATTATTGAGCACAGGAGAACCGGAGTTGCCACCGGTAATATCGTTGGTGGTAATAAATCCGATCACCAGGTCTTTGCGGGTGGGGTCCATGTATTGGCCGAAATCTTTTTTCTTGATCAGCTCAACCTGTTGGGCGGGCAGATCGAATTCATAATCACCGGCCTTGTATTTTTCGAGCAGTCCGCGTGAAGTGGTCACGTAATCGTATTTAACCGCGTCGCGAGGTTGATACGATTTTACATTACCGTAGCTAACGCGCATGGTAAAGGTGGCATCGGGATACATCATCTTAGCCTTGACCGTATCCATTTCCATAACACCCTTTAGATAGAGTCTTCCGAATTCTGCGTTCTTGGCATTGAATTGCTGCGAGAGGGGTCCGTATTTGCTATTGTAATTACTTACAAATGTGCTCGCATGGGCAAAGGCCGGATCATTTTGTAAAACAACGGCATCGGGTTTGGCGATAAAGGCACTCCAGCGAACATTATCGAAGATCATGGTCTTGCTAAATACATCGGCAGCATATCGGCGATAGGTATCATCGTTATCGAGGGCCCCGTATTGATTTTTGAGTGTTCCATAAAAAGTAACAGGATGTTGCTGCTTGTCGACATCCTCGTAGAACATACGAGTAACGGTAGCCAAAATTTTTTCGTCGGAGACTTTGTTAGAGGATTCCAAAAATGCCTTTCTGGCCTGATCGGCAGCAGCGGCCGCTTTTTGAATGTCCGCTGCAGCGCTACTGCGGGCCAGTACCGATTCTAATTGCAGTAGCGAAGAAGCAAAGGCGATAAGGGGAGAACCCATGAGCCCTTCGCTCATGTAGACACGATGTTTAGCATAAGGCCTCCACGCATCATACGCTTTGCCCCAATCACTAAATAAGGTTTGATATTCAGATCGGGTAGCGGCCCAAGCGTTAAAAGCGGTTTCGGTTTTTTGCTTCTGGCCATACACATCGTATTTCAGTAATTGCTTGGTCTCTCCGTCAAAGAATTTCCAGTAGTTGGCAATGCTGGCATACGAAGAGGCCAATTGTAATTTTACGGCCGGATCTTTCTTCATCTCTTCGAACATGTACTTAAGACGGGCGTCCCTCAGTTTTACCAATGTAGGATTATTGATGTCGGTGGCCAGTTTAATACCATAGGAACTTTCGTAACGGTTGGTGCTGCCGGGATATCCCCAGATCATGGCAAAATCGCCATCCTTGAGTGGCTTGAGCGAAACGGGTAAATACCATTTAGGTGTAAAGGCGATATTATCCTTGTTATATTTTGCTGGTTTTCCGCTGGCGTCGGTGTAGACGCGAAACACCGAGAAATCACCGGTATGACGAGGCCATTCCCAATTGTCGGTATCGCCTCCGAATTTGCCCACACTCTCAGGAGGGGTTCCTACTAAACGTACGTCGCTGTAACGCTGGTACACAAAGGCGAGAAACTGATTTCCCTTAAAGAGAGAGCTTACGCGGGTTTCGATACTTTCATCGGCGTTGCTCATTCGCTTGTTGATAGCGGCGAGGACGGCTGCCTGCTTTTGTACCCGCTCAGCACCGCTGAGACCTTTGAGTGAATCGAGAACTTCTTTGGTAACATCATCGATACGAACCAAGAATTGCACCGAAAGGCTGGTAGGGATCTCTTCGTTCATAGAGGCGGCATAGAAACCGTCGCGCAAATAATTTTTTTCTACACTGCTGGCGGTGGCAATGGCATCGTATCCGCAGTGGTGGTTCGTAAAGATCAGCCCTTTGCTGCTGACGATCTCTCCCGTACAACCCCCTCCGAAAATGATGATCGCATCTTTAAGAGAAGGTTTATTGATCTGGTAGAGTTGCTCTTTAGTGAGCTTGAGACCTTTTTTTACCATATCGTTATAGACCTGCTGGCCCAGCAACAAGGGCAGCCACATGCCTTCGTCGGCTAGCATTTTTCCAACGAGACTTACAGTAAATAGCAGGGTAAGGAGATATTTTTTCATGGGGCAATTATTTAGAAGACAAACCTACGAAAATCCCTTTTTACCGAGCTCGATTTAACATTATTTGCTATCTTGAAATCCCAACACTGCTTATGCGATCTCCCTTTTTTTTATTTCTTGTGATGTTTCTGCTTTTTGTGCAGAGCTGCCGTAAAAAGGATGCCCCTCCTCCAACGCCAACACCTTCAGCTCCCGGTTGCGGTTCGTTGGTGAGCCCTGCCTCGGGATCTTTTGTAACGACCACCAGTATTACCCTTAGCTGGAGCAGCGTATTGCTCGCCAGTGCTTATGATGTAATGCTGGGTACCACTGCAGCCAATGCAGTGGCGGTGGCGACCGGTGTTACGGGTACTAGTCATACCATTACGATCGCTCCTACTCCTAACGTGACCTATTTTTGGTATGTGATTCCTCGCAATAGCAGTGGTGCTGCTACGGGTTGTGCTGCCGCAGCACGCTCTTTTACCTTCATCGCCATTCAATCACCTCCTTCGCTGGGGTACTATGTGGTCGGGTATTTTCCTTCGTATCGAGCCTTAGCCGATGTGCCCGATGTTAAGTTTAAAATGACCAACGTGGTGGTATATGCTTTTTACCAAGTGAACAGCACAGGCTCGCTGGCACCACCTACTAGCAATACGGCCTCACTGGCCGCGGTGGCAAGCAAGGCAAGAACAAACAATGCCAAGATCTTCTTAGGGATCAACGACGGAAGTGGCAATGGCACTACGAATTTCAAGAATATGGCTTCTTCTCCCAGCGGACGAACGAATTTTATTCGCGAGGTGATGACGGTGGTGCGTACACAGCAGTTAGACGGGGTCGATATGGATTGGGAATTTCCCAGTACCAGTGATGGAACCGATGTGACTTTTACCGCGTTGATGAAAGAGTTGGCCGATTCGCTACACCGCGATGCCCGTTACTATCTTTCTTGCGCCATTACCGCCGGGAAATACGCCGGAGGATACAGAGATGCCATTCGCAATGAACTCTTTGGGGTGGTCGACTTTTTCAATATCATGGCCTACGATGATTTCAGCACTTCGGTACCCTACCGTCATCATAGCGATTTCGCACTCGCACAAACTTGTTTGCAATACTGGATCACGACCCGTGGTATGCCCGCGGCCAAGGCAGTACTCGGTGTTCCGGCTTATGGGAGACCTTCGGGCATTACCCAGTCCAACACGGTGCTCTCTTATCGCAATATTCTATCGCAGGGAGGGAATGCGCAACTCGACTCAGCGGTGGTCAGTGCAGGATCTTTTACCAATTATACGATCTACTATAACGGACAATACACCGTAAAGCGAAAAGCCAAGCTGGCCAAGGATATGGCCGGAGGCGTTATGTTCTGGGAAAAATGGCAAGATGCCCCCGATGCCAACTCACTCCTCAAGGCCGCCTGTGATACGGTCGGTCGTACGTATTGAAGCATTCTTGAGCAATAGATTCGTATCGCAGTTATCGCCATCGCAACAAGGCATGATGTTCGTGTGACACACAGGGCACTGGTAATGGCCATGCACATGCACCGGAATTATTTCTTGTTGACAAAAAAAACAACGCTGCATCATGGTGTCACCGGTTCGTTGACGATCTTCCAGAGCAGGTCTTTTAACTCGATCAACCCTTGTTGGGTGACCGAAGAGATAAAAACATGCTGCACCGCCTCGGGTAATTCGCGAGCGATGGCTGTCTTTAATTCCTGATCGAGCATATCGCTTTTACTGATGGCAATCACGAATTGCTTATGCAACAGCTCGGGATTGTATTGCTCCAGTTCGCGTACCAATATGTCGAATTCTTTTTTATGATCGGCGCTGTCGGCCGGTATCAAAAATAGAAGGGCGGCATTTCGTTCAATATGACGCAAGAAGCGATGCCCCAATCCCTTTCCTTCGGAAGCGCCTTCGATGATACCGGGCAGGTCGGCCACACAAAAGCTGCGACCATCGCGATATTCGACCATGCCGAGATTGGGCGTAAGCGTGGTAAAGGCATAGTTGGCGATCTTGGGTTTTGCTGCGGTAATTACCGATAGCAGCGTAGACTTTCCGGCATTGGGAAAACCCACCAATCCCACGTCGGCCAGCACTTTTAGTTCCAATACTTTCCATCCCTCAATGCCGGGCAAACCGGGTTGTGCATGTTCGGGTGCCTGGTTGGTGGGGGTGGCAAAATGGGAGTTGCCCAAGCCTCCTTTACCTCCGGGCATCCAGACGATCTCTTGTCCGTCTTCGAGCACCTCCGCTTCTTTTATTCCGCTCTCTTCGTCTCGAGCGATCGTTCCCAGCGGTACTTCGATGACGATGTCTTTTCCATCTCGTCCATGACAATTGTTCGATCCGCCTTTTTCACCATCCTCGGCCAGTACGTTCTTGTAGTAACGCAGGTGTAGGAGTGTCCACAGATTTCGATTGCCACGTAAAATAATATGCGCTCCCCGTCCGCCGTCTCCGCCATCGGGTCCGCCCATGGCCGTAAACTTGTTACGCATAAAATGCTTGTTGCCTGCACCGCCGTGTCCGCTGCGACAAAAGATCCTGATCTGGTCTACGAAGTTGCTTTTTTCCAAAGGAGTGATTTGAGCCGCACAAAGATAAACTTATCCGTTCTTACCCTCTTTTCCAAGCGAGAGCAGCATGGCCGGCAGTAAGATCAGGTTGGTGAGTGTGGCGACCACCAGCGTGAGTGACGTTAACCAGCCCAGCGCCTGCGTTCCTCCAAATTTGCTAAAGCAAAAAATAACGAAGCCGGCGATCAGTACCAGCGAAGTATAAATAATGCTGATGCCGGTGCTGTAAATGGTTTGAATGACGGTCTTGTAGGCGTTATGCTGGTAATGAGGTAACTCTTGTTTATAGTTGACCAGAAAACGAATGGTAACATCGATGGCGATCCCCAGCGCTACACTAAATACCAGTACGGTAGAGGGTTTGAGGGGTACACCGGCCCAGCCCATGGTACCGGCCGTAATCACCAGGGGAATGATGTTCGGAATTAGCGAACAAACAAGAATGCGTAACGAGCGAAACAAATAGAGCATGCACAGACTGATAAGCAAGAAGGCCCAGAAGATAGAATCTTTGAGTCCGCTGATAATAAAGCGACTTCCTTCTAAAAAGGTGACACTGCTGCCCGTTAATTCTATTTGGTGGGTACGTTGCCCCCATTTTTTGTTTTCGGCTAGTGCTACCTCGCGCGTAGCGGAGTCGGCATTGAGTGCCTCGATGCTATCCTTATTAAAGATCTGCTCGGCTTGCCATTGAATACTGTCGAGAAGGCCTGGCAGTCGATAACTTCCAATATCGGCCATACTCACACTTATGCGGGCCTGGCTTTTGGTGCTATCCATAAACGATCCTACCAGCTTGGCCAATGAGTTATTGTTTTGTGCGCTGTCCTTTACACTCAGGTATTGTGATAGTGCGGGCAGGTCGTAGGCCGAGGGTAACAGGTAATTACTGCTGTCTCCTTCGAAGAAGGCCTGTCTGGCGAATTTGAGTCCCTCGGCGATGCTAAGGGGGCGGGCCATGTTAGGGATATTTTCAATAAAGCGTGAGAGCGAATCGATCCCCTCCAGGTTACGCATATTTCTGATAACGCCTTGCTTTTTGCGGGTATCGACCACGATCTCCAGTGGCATTACGCCTTTAAAATGCGTTTCGAAAAAGCGCAGATCGGTATAGACCTGGTTGGAGACCGGCAGATCGTCTACGATAAACGCTTCGCTTTTTAACTTGAACAGCCCTGCGATCGAAACGGCCAGTACCAGGCCGGTAGTTCCGTAAATAAAGGGACGATGATGGAGCGCCCATTTTTCGAGACTGGCCAGTCCTTTATTGAGCCAGGGATTATGGAGATAGCGGGTATGTCTTGTTTTTGGGGGCGGCAAGAAACTGAGTACGGCCGGAATAAAGATCAGCGAGATAAAGAACAAGGCCATGATGTTGATGCCTGCCACCAATCCAAACTCTTTTAAGATCTGGCTACTGGTTAACGCGAATACGGCGAATCCAATGGCGGCTGCCACATTACAAAACAGCGTTACGATGCCCATCTTGTCGATCATGAGCACCAGGGATTGTTCTTTTTGACCGGTCTTGTTCCAGGCTACGTGAAACTTATTTAAAAAATAGATACAGTTGGGAATACCGATCACCACGACCAGCGGTGGAATGAGTGCCGTTAACAACGAGATCTTAAAGCCGAATAGTTGCAGGGTGCCCACGCTCCAGACAACACCAATCCCCACTACCACAATTGAGAGTAGCATAGCACTGACGGAGCGGAAAAATGCCAACAAGATAAGTGCCGATAAGATCACCGAGGCCAGCAAGAAGAAGCGCATTTCATTTTGGATCATCACGGCCACCTTGGTTCGGATATACGGAAGACCGCTTTTGTGAACGGTCAGTGAGGTGGCATTGGCAAATGCGTCGGCTATTTGCTCGATAGCACCCACCACTTGTACCCGCTCTTTGGAGTTCATCAACTCTTTGTTGATGCGAACGCCCATCAGGTAGACTTGTGTCTCCGGATTGTACAGTAGTCCTTTATAAAATGGAAGTTGTTGAAAGATCAACGCCGCACTGTCGAGGGCTTGTTGTGAACGAATGGTGTCGGGAAAAACGGGACGGGCCTTTAATCTTTCGCTGATGGTGTCTTTATATAAGGCAACGGCCGATGGAACGCTGATGATATCCTCTACACCGCCAACGGTCTTGAGTTGACGCTGCAAGTCGCGGTAGGCCTCGAAGGTAGTAAGCGTAAAAAGCCGGTCGGTCTCAACACCAAGCACGAGCAGGTTGCCATCCTCACCAAATTTCTCTCTGAATCGCTGATAGGCCTGGTACTTGGGATTATCGAGCGGGATGGCACGGGTAAATTCATAACTGAGCTCCACTTTACTGGCCAGATAACCCATGCCTGCCGTAATAAGGAGTAGCAAGACGAGCAGTGGTACACGAAATCGTAAAATAAAATGGCCCAGCTTTTGCCACATAGAGCTATTGATTGATGGAGAGTGCAAAGAAAAGCAAAAATGTCGGCGCGAGGGCTGTTTTTGAGCAGGCAGCCCAATTTTATAGTATTGTTGCAAGGTAGTATCTATATGGGAGCATCCATTTTTAAGACCAAAGGGATCGTACTTCGTACGGTCACGTACGGCGAAACTTCATTGATCGTATCGATCTTTACCGAGCGTTTTGGTATACAATCTTATTTGGTCAACGGGGTTAGAACCGCTGCAAAAAAAGGAAAGGGGGGCGCCAATCTTTTTCAACCGGCCGCCTTGCTCGACATGGAGGTCTATCATCAAGATCGAAAGTCGCTGCAGCGTATCAAGGAATTTCAGTGGAATCGGCAACACGAAGGAGTGTTTTCGGATATCACTAAAAATGCCGTATCGCTATTTATGGTAGAGTTGCTGACCAAATGCCTGCGACAGCCCGAAGAAAATATGCCATTATTTGAATTTACCGAAGACGCCCTGCTGGCGCTAGACAAGGCTACTCCCGTGGTACAAGCCAATCTTCCTTTGTTCTTTTCGTTACAGCTAACCCATTTCTTTGGTGTATTGCCTCGTTTTCGCGACGAAGAGACTACCCTAGAAGGACAACCCCTTTTTTTTGATCTGGTCGATTCTATCATCAGTCATACAGAGCCTCTTCATCCGCATTATATAACCGGTGCCGCTGTCTTGATACTTGCCGATCTGCTACAGGTTAGACAGCCCGACGAACTCGAACAGTTTGCGTTGAACCGCGAGCTGCGTCGACAGTTGCTGCTGGTGATGGAGCGTTATTATCAACAGCATATCCAGGACTTTGGGGTCCTTAAGACCTTACCGGTGCTAAAGGAGATCTTGTCTTAAATTATTCGCGCAGAGGTACCGGCCTCTACATCAAGAAGGGTGAGTCCCGGATTTTTTCCCTTTTCAAAACTGCCTAGCCGATCGTCCCACTGCAGCGCACGGGCTCCTTGCAGGGTAGCCCACTGTAAGATGGACTCAAGCGGAATAGCAGGAAAATGATGATGAAGGCTTTTGATCTCGCTGGCAATACTCAATTGCCAATTACTGCTGTAGCTATCGGTGCCCATTACCACAGCGGCGCCTGTTTGATATAGTAAGTTGGCAGGGGGCACTTTATTCTCTATATATAAATTCGCATTGATGCATAGACAGTAATGTAAGTGAAGCCCTTTTTGTTTGGCATAGTCGGCGGCCCAGTCCATCTCTTCTTGTGTGGTGCAAGTATTGTGCACCAGTAAAATAGTTTGTCCGCGGTCAAAGTAAGGAAGCACCGATCGCAAGCTGCTTTGCCCTGTAACGGGAAAGGGCGATTGTGCAATGCCAAAAATGTTGAACAATTTTAGATAATCACCACC
This sequence comes from Sphingomonadales bacterium, assembly GCA_046093525.1. GTDB lineage: Bacteria > Bacteroidota > Bacteroidia > Chitinophagales > Chitinophagaceae > JJ008. The sequence goes on from JBJTFT010000137.1 coordinate 33,597, forward strand.
ACCGCTGGCATAGAGTTCGTTTTCGGCCGGATGCTCCTGGTTATGTATCGATATGACCTGTTCTTGCGTGGCTTCGTTCAGCAGGCGAAATGTGGCGGGCGAGATACTATACGGAGCGTGGGGCACCAGACTGCTTCGGTGGGGTAGGGAACTACCGACCAGGGCCTGTGAAAGTATCTCTAATTGCGAGCGGTAATGAGCTAAATTTTCGCTGGCCGTATTGTCCGTGAAACTGAGCACTTCAACAAAATTGTGCCAGCAAATACGACTATGGGCTTTGACCGCTGCCGTATCGGCCGTGTTTCCAATATCGCCTACCCCCGCGATACCATTGGCATACATCTCTTGCTCGGCCAGTTTAATTTTTTCTTGTATCAGCTCGATCGGAAAATTTCGTTTGGTGACCACGGAGCATAGGAACTCGATCAGGCCGGTGTGCGGCTCGATCACCTCTTTAAGATGACTAAGTTCGAGGTGGCAATGGCTGTTGATGAGACCAGGTAGTAAGATACCGTTCAATTCCTGAACGGATTCGCCCGCCTCGTGGGCATCAACGATCGATTCGATGGTTCCATCGGCTTGGGTGATCAAGACCTTGTTGTCTAAGAGCCGATATCCGTCGAAAAGTTGTGTTGCCTTGAATTTCAGCATCCCCATGCCCCAAATTTATTCTTATTACTTTTGCTGCCCTAATCAGTTATGCTAGATAAGTTAGAAGCGATAAAAGCCCGTTTCGATCAATTGGGCGTGGCCCTTACCAATCCCGAGATCGTAGGCAACAATAAAAAATTTGCCGAGACCAGCAAAGAATACAGGAGTCTCGAGCGGATCGTAACGACTTACCTGAACTATAAGAAATTATTGGAGGATATAGATTTCTATAAAGAGGCCATGGCCGGTACGGACGAAGAGTTGCGAGAATTGGGCAAGCAAGAGCTGCCTGTGTTGGAGCAACAGCAAGTGCAGGCCGAGGCCGCTATTCGCCAACTGCTGATCCCAAAGGATCCTCAAGACGAAAAGAATGCCATTTTAGAGATCAGGGCCGGTACCGGGGGTGATGAGGCCAGTCTTTTTGCCGGCGATCTGCTCAGGATGTACATGCGATACTGCGATCGTAAGGGATGGAAGACGGCATTGCTTAGCGAAAATGAGGGTACGGTTGGCGGGTATAAAGAAGTGCAACTCGAAGTGGTGGGAGATGATGTATATGGGACCCTTAAGTTCGAGAGCGGCGTACACCGGGTACAACGGGTGCCCGATACGGAGGCCAGCGGACGGGTGCATACCTCCGCTGCCACGGTGGCCGTGATGCCTGAGGCCGAAGAATTGGATTTTGAATTGAATCCCGCCGATGTTAAAATGGAAACGGCCCGTAGCGGGGGGGCCGGCGGACAGAACGTAAATAAGGTTGAGACCAAAGTGATGCTGACCCATATTCCTACGGGTACCGTAGTCATTTGCCAGACAGAGCGCTCTCAACTGGGCAACCGCGAAAAGGCCATGCAAATGCTCCGTACCCGCTTGTACGAGGAGCAAGTAAGAAAGCAAGAGGACGAGATCGCTCGCCACCGTAAAAGCCTGGTTAGTACGGGCGATAGAAGCGCCAAGATCAGAACCTATAATTTTCCGCAAGGAAGGGTGACCGACCACCGGATCGGATTTACCCTCTATAATCTGGATGCTGTATTAAATGGAGAGGTACAGGAGCTTATCGATGCTCTTCAGTTTGCCGAGAATGCCGAAAAGCTAACCCGCTCGTAAATCTGTTAAAGAAGTTCTGAATATTTTAACAAGGGGTCGCTCAACTTTGAAACTAACTTTACGTTGTAGTATTGTTGATCAAATAGACAATAAACTTTTTCTCATAAGCAGTTAGTTTTGGTTGCGACCCCTGTTTCTACAGGGGTCAATTTTTTGGCCATCCACCCACCTGTTAAGCAACCCATGGCATTGCAAAGTATATCTGCATAATCGAACTGACGTCCTACCTGCATGGTCTCTTGCAAGAACTCGATCGCAACTCCCACACTAAACCATAGCGCGAGGTTTAAGAGCAACCAACGCTTTTGTTGATGTTTGTAATGGGGTAGTACCATCAGCACCCGTTGCCATAGAAAAACCAATCCTAAGAAAATGCTCCAATGGATCAGTTTATCGATAGGGAGTTGCTCTTGCCATTCGGCTAAGCCCAACATGGTGAACAGCCAACCCAGTAATCCATTTTCAGAAAAAGAAGAGGCTGGGGCCAGTAGTAAATAGCCCGACAGGCATAACCAGGCCGTTGCCGTGGCCGATCGAAAAAATAGCTTGTTCAAAAAAGGGATATTAAGCGATCAGCGCCTCGTATCCTGCTGCATCAAGCAGGGTCTCCACATGGGCCGGGTCGTTCACCGTCATCTTGATCATCCAGCCCTCTCCATAGGGGTCGTTATTCACCAGCTCGGGGGCACCGCTGAGTGCGGGGTTCAGTTCGGTGATCGTTCCGCTTACGGGTAAAAAAAGGTCCGAGACCGTTTTGACGGCTTCTAC
>JBJTFT010000138.1:0-7672 GCA_046093525.1 Sphingomonadales bacterium
GCCTGGTGCCACGCCGAAATAACCGGCCTCGGGATTGATGGCGTGCAATCCGCCTTTCTTGCCTTTATGGATCCAGGCAATATCATCTCCAACGGTGGTTACCTTCCAATCGTCGAACTCCTTGGGGGGAATGAGCATGGCAAAATTGGTCTTGCCACAAGCACTTGGAAAAGCGGCTGCGAGATAATTTTTTTGATTGTCTGGTGAGGTAACGCCCAAGATCAACATGTGCTCGGCCAGCCATCCCTCCTCTCTTCCCATTACGGAAGCGATGCGTAGGGCAAAACATTTTTTACCCATCAGGGCGTTTCCGCCGTAGCCACTGCCATACGAAATGATCAATCGCTCTTCGGGAAAGTGTGAGATATATTTTACGTCGGGATTGCAGGGCCAGCTGCTGTCTTTTTTAGTGCCTTGCAAGGGGGCGCCCACGGTGTGCAAACATTTTACATAGCCTTTCTTTTGCAGATAAGGTAAAATGGCCGATCCCATCCGGGTCATGATCCGCATATTGACCACGGCATACTCCGAGTCGGTCAATTGTACTCCGTAGCGGGCATACGGGGAACCCACGGGGCCCATACAGAAAGGAATCAGATACAGGGTGCGGCCTTTCATGCTTCCTTGTAAAAGGTCGTTGAGCTTGTTTTTCATCTCGACCGGGTGCATCCAGTTATTGGTGGGCCCGGCATCCTCCTTTCTGAGACTGCAAATAAAGGTGCGGTCCTCTACCCGGGCCACATCGCTGGGATCACTAAAGCAGGCAAAACTATTGGGTCTTTTTTCGGGATTCAGCCGAATAAAGGTTCCCTTTTTTTCGAGCAGGGCACAGAGATTATCATATTCCTCTTGGCTGCCATCGCACCAGTGAACGGCACTGGCTTCGCAATGATCGGCCATCTGTTTGACCCAGGTATCAAGTTCGGCACGGGCCTTGGCAGTTTCGGTAACAAGAAAGTTTTGTTGAGTAGGCATAGCAATAATTTAGATAATGCTCCGGATGGGGCCGGCGAAAGGCGCAAAGGTAAACCTTACTTGCAATACTAACGATCGTTCAGTAGGCGGGACTGCGATTTTTTTCTTTTCTGCACTGGTTTTTAACAAATTAAAGCGCTCAATCCTTGTGTTGGACTTTTCAAAAACCCGCTCGGGGATTTATCTTTGTAAAAACGACCCCTACTATGACATCTCGTTTCTTAGTGCTGGTAACAGTAGCCCTGCTCTCACTGAGCGCCTGCGTAAGCAGTAAAAAATTCAAGTCCTCTCAGCAAGATTATGCTAAGCTGCAGGATCGTTATAAAACCCTCGAGACCGAGAATAATGCCTGTGGCGAGGAAAAGGGTATTTTGCTAAGACAAAAAGAAACACTCGAAAGAGAAAAGGCGTTGCTGGCGGCGCGTATCAAAGAGCTGCAAGAGCAGATCGCCTACTTAAAGGATAATAATAACCAAGCCCTAAAACAGCTCGAGAGCTTATCGGTCATATCGACCCAGCAAGCGGAGAGTATCAAGAAGTCGATGGATAACTTGGGCATTAAAGACGCCTATATTCAAAATATTCAGCGCCAGATGTCTTATAAGGATTCTTTAAATATGGCCTTGGTGATCAATTTGAAAGGAGCTATCGGAAATCTTGAGGACGGAGATATCAATATCAAAGTCGACAAAGGGGTGGTCTACGTAGATATCTCCGACAAATTACTCTTTAAGACCGGCAGTTATGATATTACCGACCGCGCCAGCGAGGTGCTTGGCAAAGTGGCCATGGTTCTCAAGAATCAACCTGACCTGGAGTTCATGGTCGAAGGACATACTGATGGTGTAGCCTTTAAAGGATCGGGGGTGATCGCTGATAATTGGGATCTGAGCGCCATGCGTGCCACTACGGTAGTGCGCTTGCTGCAAACAAAATACGGACTCGACCCAGCCCGGATGGTAGCGGCCGGACGTGGCGAGTATCGCCCTATAGCGGACAACACGACCAAAGAAGGACGTTCGGCCAATCGGCGCACCCGTATTGTAGTGTTGCCACAGTTAGATCAATTCTTTAAGTTACTCGAGAAGCAGTAAGGCGTACCGATCAGTCGATCTCTTCGAACATACCGGTCTCTTTATTCTTGCGAACCCGGTTGGCAGCAAACCAGCGCCCATTCATGGCTACATAGACACCATGCGGTAAGGTTTGTGCAAAGGCCAGCGCACTCCCCAAATTAAACAAGCCGTCGGAACTGCCGAATTTTATGGGGACCATGGCACCCGTCAGTACGATGGTTTTACCTGGCACTTTTGCCGCCAGTATCGAAGCGGTTTGCGCCATGGTATCGGTGCCGTGCGTAATAACGACACGATCTTCGGTACAGTCATTGCAATGCGTTGCGATCCTCTCACGGTCCTGGTCGCTCATCTCGAGACTGTCGATCATCATCAAGGTATCGACAGCTACTTCTACCTTGCATCGACCCAACGCCAGCAGGTCGTTGATATGGGTATCCTTAAAAAAAAGTTGTCCGGTCAGCTCGTTGTACTCCTTGTCAAAAGTTCCACCGGTAATAAAAATGCGGACGGCCATTTATAAAAATTTACATGAAGGTAGTACAGGCGCAATTATAACGATCTTTACCTTCGTAAAACAAAAGGCCCCTCCGTAGAAACGGAAGGGCTCTAACGATTGCTTGCCATATGAAAATCTTGCGCGAATAACGCGAGAAGGATAGTTGATCTGAATGCTGTTGCAAATGTAACGGCGTGCACGATGTTTCTACGAATAGAAAGTAGTTATAGATCGCATGGCTAACACCAGGCCCAAACGCTGAAACGCTTGCCAGACAAGGGTTTTGGCATAATAAATTTATGATGTCCAACCGCTCGGCCGATATTTTGTTCTTGTTGATAAAGTCGCTCGAAAAGGCCGAAAAAAGGCATTTCAAGCTCTATATAACCCGCAATTCCGGAAAGGCCGACCTTAAGATCGTAAAGCTGTTCGATGCCATCGAGCGTAGCGGCGAGTACGATGAAAAGGCGTTACTAAAAAAAGTGCCGGGTCTTACCAAGCCGCGACTTGCCAACCTAAAGATTCATCTGTACAAAGAGATCTTGTCGAGTCTTCGTTTGCTTAAAAGCACCGATAGTGTCGATCTGCAATTGACCGAGCTATTCGACTTTGCCCATATTCTCTATAAGAAGGGCTTGTTTTTACAGAGCCTACGCTATATCGACAAAGCCAAAGAAACGGCCCGTTCTCAGCATAAGTACAATATTATTCCGCCGCTATTATCACTTGAAAAGCGCATTGAAAGTCTCCATATTACTCGTCACATTCAAGATCGCGCCGAAGCGCTCGCGGCAGAGGTCAACAATGCCAATCTGCACATTGATCGAGTGGGTCGTCTTTCTAACCTATCGCTTCGGCTCTTTAGTTGGTTCGTACAACATGGTCATGCCCGTAACGAGGCCGATGAGTTGGGGGTCAAACAATTTTTTCTAGAAAATCTTCCGGCCGATGCCTGGCAATTAGAGGGCTTCTATGAGCGGCTTTACCTTTACCAAAGCGTCACCTGGTATGCCTTTATTCGTCAGGATTTTTTGCAGTACTACCGCTACAGCCAACGGTGGGTCGACCTTTTTACCCGCCAACCGGCTATGGTGCGGGTAGAGACCGGGCATTACATCAAAGGAATCCATCAATTGCTCAACGCACATTTCGATCTTCGTAATCACCGCGCCTTCAGTAAAACCCTGCGACTGTTCGAGTCGGTAGCTTCCCAAGATCGTATTCGCAGCAATGATAATTTCAGGATCCAAAGTTTTATCTACCTCACAACCGCACGCATCAACCAGCATTTTATGCAGGGTACGTTTAAAGAGGGTGTAAAACGAATGCCCGAGATGAAAAAGGAGTTGGGTAAGTACGATCTCTTTATAGACAGTCATCACGGGTTGGTACTCCATTATAAATTTGCCATGCTTTATTTTGGCAGCGGCGATTTTGGTCGTTGTATCGATCATTTGCAGCCTATCATCCAAAGTCCCTCGCATTTGCGCTACGATCTGCAATGCTATGCTCGTCTCTTGCACCTGATCGCTCATTACGAGTTGGGCAACGAGGTATTGATGGAATCGTTGACCAAGTCGGTATATCGCTTTATGTCAAAACTGCAAAATTTTACGGTGGTCGAGGAGGCTATGTTTCGATTTTTGCGTCGCTCCATCACCCTTACCCCTCGCCAGCTGGTTCCGGCCTTTGCGGAGTTGCTCGACCAGATCAAACATCTCGAGAAAAATCGTTTTCAGACCAGGGCCTTTGCCTATCTCGACGTCATCTCGTGGCTGGAGGCCAAATTATCGGGTCGGTCGCTCGAGAAAGTGATCCACGAAAAGTATCTGCAGAGCCGTCATCGCTAAGCTGCTTTTTCAATGTAACTTGCAAGCATGCAGGATTATCTCGGTGGGTTAAACGAAAGACAGCGCGAGGCGGTACTTCATCATAATGGGCCCTTATTGGTCGTGGCAGGAGCCGGTAGCGGAAAAACAAAAGTGCTCACCACTCGCATCATTCATCTGATGGCAGCACATGGGGTTGATGCCTTCAACATATTGGCACTTACATTTACCAATAAGGCCGCCCGCGAAATGAAGGAACGAGTAGAACGAATTTTAGGCGATGGCGAAGCGCGGAATCTCTACATTGGCACTTTTCATTCGGTATTTGCCCGCATCTTGCGATTCGAGGCAGAGAAAATCGGTTATCCCAAGCATTTTACGATCTATGATACGGATGATAGTAAGAGTGTGGTCAAAGCGGTCATCAACGATCTTGATCTCGATGATAAGCACTATAAGCCCAATATTGTTTATAATCGAATTTCAGCCGCTAAAAATGCACTGATCAGTGCTGCCGAATATGCGAGCGATTATGCTTTGCAACAAGAAGACATGCGTGCCGGTCGGCCTGCGATCGCCCAGATCTATTCAAGTTATGTACAGCGTTGTTTTCGTAATGGGGCCATGGATTTTGATGACCTGCTCTTAAAATTTTACCAGCTGCTCAGTACGGTACCGGAATGTCTCTCTCGGTATCAGCAGAAGTTCAAGTATATTCTGATCGACGAGTATCAAGATACCAATCCGGCACAGTACGAGATCATCAAACTGCTGGGCGCTATGCACGAGAATGTTTGCGTGGTGGGTGATGATGCGCAGAGTATTTATAGTTTTCGCGGGGCTACCATCGAGAACATCTTACAGTTTCAGCGAGATTATGATCAGGTAAAAGTGGTCAAGCTCGAGCAAAACTACCGAAGTACCAGTCAGATCTTGGCGGTGGCCAACCAGGTGATCAGTAATAATAAGAGCCAGATCGAAAAGGTTTTGTTCACCGAAAATCCGCCTGGCGAAAAGATTCAGTTGGTGCGCACGCTTACCGATAATGACGAAGGAAAGTTCGTGGCCGATTCCATACAAGAATTAAAACTCCGGCATCATTATGCACATCGCGATTTTGCCATTTTGTATCGTACCAATGCACAGAGCCGGGCCTTCGAAGAAGCCCTTCGACGTATGGCATTACCCTACACGATCTACGGGGGGGTCAGCTTTTACCAGCGCAAGGAGGTAAAAGATTTGGTCGCTTATCTGCGCCTGATCGTGAACCCGCACGACGAGGAGGCGCTAAAGCGCGTTATCAATTACCCTACGCGCGGGATCGGTAAGACCTCACTCGATAAAATATTATTGGCCGCCAATGAAAAGAATTGCTCTTCGTGGACGATTCTTGAGCAGGCGCGTAGTTACGGATTTCGGGCGGGTACTCTTACGGTACTCGAGGAGTTTGTAACAATGATCAAGAGTTTTGCCAGCATGCTCGAGAAGTCGAATGCCTATGACGTTGCCTTTTATGTCGGGAAACAGACCGGATTGGTCAAGGAATTGTTCAATGATAAAAGCACGGAGGGCATACAGCGCTATGAGAATATTCAAGAATTGTTGAACTCTATCAAGGAATGGACGGAGAGTCCGGATAACGAAGATGGGGAGCTGGTCGATAAGAGTCTGGGCGCCTATTTGCAACAGATCACATTACTCACCGATGCCGATCAAAAGGATGCCGAGGCCGATACGGTCAAGTTGATGACCATTCATGCAGCCAAGGGCTTGGAGTTTTCTTGTGTGTTTGCAGCTGGCCTCGAAGAAATGCTTTTCCCCAATGCCATGGCCATTAATACCCGCGAGGAACTCGAAGAAGAGCGAAGACTTTTTTACGTGGTCATTACCCGTGCCAAAGAGCGTTTATGGGTAAGCTATGCGAATACCCGTTATCGTTTCGGACAATTGGTACAAAACGAACCCAGTCGTTTTATCAATGAAATTCCCGAGACGCATCTCGATAGGCGTTATGCAGGGGGTACGCCCAGTGGTATTTCTCGTACGTCGGGCAGTGGAATTTTTTCAAGAGGGAGTTCGTACGGACGTCCTGCCACCTCCGATAAGAGACCGGACTATTTTTCGCGGAGTTTATCGACCGACAACAAAGCTGGTACTGCATCAGAAAAACGGGAGGCTCCGTCGTATGTGGGGCCAGCCAGTGCCGCACCTAAAGTAGTGCCGCATACGCCTACCCCTAATTTTACGCCCAGCGATGCCTCGAAAATAGAGGTGGGTCAGCGGGTAGAACATACCAAATTTGGTTTTGGTAACGTGATAAGCCTTGAGGGGGCTGCGCACAATCCGGTCGCAACCGTTCACTTCGAGCGCAATGGAGAAAAAAAGATCCTGCTGAATTATGCCCGGTTGCGGATCGCAGAATAATATCTTTTGCACTTTTTCGTTGTGACGAAATGCCCCGCTCTGCACGCCATAAAAAAAGATCGAGCGAGCGAAATGCGTTATCGGCCAAGGGTCGTAACCGGATCCGCACTGCCATAGTAGGTGTCGTGGTTGTGGCTGTCTTGGGAACCGGTTTCTGGTTATACACCGAGTGGCGTCATTACCAGCGTGCCTTGCAGGCTCGCTTTCCTGAATTCGGTATCGCCATGCCTGCCCATCATGCTATTCATGGAATTGATGTATCGCGCTACCAGCGGTATATCAGTTGGCCGGCGGTTTCTTCTATGAGTGTATTTGGTATCAAACTGAGTTTTTGTTTTATTAAAGCGACCCGTGGTACGGGACATACCGATCCTCTTTTTAGCAGAAATTGGAGAAAGTCCAAACAGGCCGGACTGGTGCGGGGTGCATATCACTATTTTATTCCCACGCAATCGGGTCTTGAGCAAGCGCGTCATTTTTTGCGGGTGGCTCATTTTTCGAAAGGTGACCTGCCCCCCGTTCTCGATATAGAAGAGGTAAAGGGGGTCTCCGTTTCGCAATTGCGCAAAGAAGCTCTTATTTGGTTGACCACCATCGAGACAGCTACCGGCATTCGCCCCATACTCTATACTAACGTTGGATTCTATCAACGATACCTGGGTCGCGCTTTTGATGAGTATCCGCTGTGGGTGGCTCATTACTATCAGCCTCGCCAGCCGAGTATTCGCAGAGGGTGGACTTTTTGGCAACACAGTGATGCGGGTCGTGTAAACGGCATAGAGGGGCCCGTGGACTTTAATGTATTTAGCGGCGATTCCTCTGCATTCCGTCGTATCTTGATCCCCTAATTCAATTGTATGGAGCAGGGG
>JBJTFT010000139.1:0-7315 GCA_046093525.1 Sphingomonadales bacterium
ACTATTGAGGGCCGCTTGATCGCCGGTAAGCGCGGCTTGTCTGGCCAATGCCTCGGCCCTGGACAGGTACATCTCAGCAAAACGTAAGACCTTGATGTTTTCGAGGAAGGTCGAAATATTTATGTATTTGAGGGCCAGTGGCACGTTGACCTCTCCGCCCAACGAATTGCGATTGCCCAACTCTACGAATTGCCTTCTTACGTCGGTGGCACTGTAGGCCTCGTATAAAGCCCTGAACGTTGAGAGCGTAGTACCCGTACTGCGGCTATTCATCGATTGACGCGTGCCCAGTACCTCTCCGTATCCTTGTTGACTGCACAGATAAGAATAAGAATCCGTACCGGGATTATCGTTCGTGTTGTTAGCGACTTCTAAGATAGATTCGGTATTACCCACCGCCCTGAACTACGGTACCATTCCCGTAAAACTGTAGAGTGAATAACGACCCGAATTGATCACTTCGGAAGCGGACGTCACCGCCGTTGGCCAATCGGACTTATAGATAGCGATACGAGCGCGTAGGGCCAGTGCGGTAAAGCGGTTAAAACGGATCTTCTGCCAAGCAGCATTGGCAACTCCACTAATGATCACATTGCCGGTAGCCGGTAAGCGTTCGAGAGCGGCGGCCAGATCTTTATCGATCTGGTCATACACCTGCTTCGAAGTTGCACGGGCAGGATACGTAACATCGGCAACCGTAGTAACCGGATTAAGTACCAGCGGAACACAGAGATGGGATCCGTCAGCCGTAAAGTTAATGGGACGAGAAAAGAACTTGGCCAGATCGAAATACACCATGGCCCGAACGGCATAAGCCTCTCCGATCAACTGGGTCAGTTCGGGCAATTCGAGCGGAGCAACGATACCCTTTAGTTTTTCTTCGTTGGCAATGATGGCATTTGAGTTTACGACTATTCGGTAACGCTGGTCCAAAACGCGACTCACATTGGCGTCGGTGGCCGTATGGGTCATCGTGTTCATACCGGTATAACGGTTACCGGTACGCACACTACGGGTGGCGTTATCCGATAACACCTCGGGGATCACCATAGCATCCCGACCATAGTAACTGTAAGACTGCATTTGAGAATACAATCCATTAACAGCGGCACGAGCAGTGCCCAGACTCGAAAAAACATCGGTGGTAAATACACTTTGCTGGGGCCGGATATCCGTAAAACTCTTTTTACATGATACACTGACCAGCGCCATCAAAGAGATCAAGGCCAAAGAGTAATTTTTGATTCGCATAGTACGTTTATTTATCAATTAGGCGTTGCGTTATTAGAGGGTAAAATCAACTCCGAACAATAGGGTGCTAAACACAGGGGGGCGCTGCGACATGACCCCATCGATACTTACCTCCGGATCGGTATTGAAGCGCTTGTCACGCACATAAGTGAACAGGTTTTGTCCTCTTACGTACATACGAGCCGAGGTAACCTTGGCCTTGGCCAGCCAGGTCTTGGGCAGCGTGTACGACAAACTGATATCTCGCAGGCGGATATAGCTTCCATCGTAGAGAAAACGGCTGCTCTCATAGCTTCCGGCCGAGGACTGCGTTCCCAAAAATACCGGCTTGGGCACATCGGTAATTTGCCCGGGTGTTGTCCAGCGACGACTAAACTCATAGCGGCTGAGTCCGTTACTTTGATCGGAGAAGCCCAGATTAGCGTCCGTCTTTTGCAGATAGCCGTATTCATCGTAGATCTGGTTACCCCAGTTGATAAAGAACTGAAAATTGAGCTTGAAGTTATGGTACGTAAATGTGTTGGTCCAGCCTCCATAAAAACGAGGAATGGCACTTCCATATTCAATACGAGGCAAGGCCGTGGTAAAGACGTTAGTGGTAGATTCCTTATCGGTAGAATTATACCAAAGCGCCTCTCCGTTCTGTGGATTTACTCCGGCATATCCGCGTTGAAAATGACGATAGTAATCTCTACCCACCCTTCTGAAATAATTACTATTATTGGAGAAAGCCGGATCGATCTCGGTGATCTCGTTTTGATAGGCTGTTACGTTCAGATCTGTCACCCACTTGAAGCCTCGAGCTTTTGCAGGAGAGATCGGTACTGCCGATAAGGTGACCTCTACTCCGGTATTCTTCATAGCGCCATTATTGACGGTAATACCTGTTACACCATTGGTGCTGGGAATGGCCTGTCGAACCAATAAGTCGCTAGTGGTTCGTGTATACCATTCTAAAGAACCCGAAAATCTTCCTTTGAGGGCCACAAAGTCTAACCCGATATTAAAGGGGATATTTTTTTCCCAGGTCAGGTTATCGTTTGCTAATTGGGAGAGGGTGAGCCCGGATGAGAAATTATAATCGCTACCGGCACTGTAAAGTCCCTGTGATTCGAAATTATCGATACCCTGATTACCCGTGTAGCCATAGCTGGCACGGATCTTTAACTCGGTGATGGCGGGCACTCTAAAAAATGATTCGTTGGCAATATTCCAACCCGCACCAATGGACCAGAACGTAGCCGCTTGAAAATTTTTGGCAAATCTCGAAGAAGCATCCTCTCGCACCGAACCTGAAACAAAATAGCGGTCTCCGAGCGAATAACTGGCATTAAAAAATTTACTGACCAAGGTGTTGGCCGTTCCTGTGCCCCTGGTCAATTCGGGGCTGGATCCGCCTGCGGCCGTGGAGGTACCGGGCGCAATACCATTAACGATAATGTTGAGGTCAACATCACCCCGGCTTTGCGCTTCGTAACCGGCAAAGGCCTCAACCGAGTGGTCACCCTTAAAATCTTTTTTGTAACGAACGATATTGGTAGCTACCCAATTGGTAATGTCTTGCGTATAATTTTCAATGGAGCCGCCCACTGCAATATTGGCATTGCCCACCCTTGGATCGTAGAAAATCGAGCGGAATGCATGGTTAAAATCAAGGGCAAAGCTACCCTCGTAAGTAAGCCCATCCATCAATTTAAAAGTGGTGGAAGCGTTGGCGCCAATGTTATAGGTGTTGGCTTTTCTTTTTGTCGTCTCAATAACAGCTACAGGATTGTAGCCGGCATTGTATCCCAGTTCGTAGGTAACGCCATCAGATTTGTATACCGGCAACCAAGGTGCCAAACGATACATGGCACGAATGGGATTGGCAAAGAAGCTTCCTCCCAAAAAGTTACTGGAGCGCTGGTAACTACCGCTAAACCCTCCTTTTATGCTCCAACGCTTAGTGACCTGAGAGGTCAAATTAAGACGATAGGTGGCTTTATCATAATTGACCCCCTTAGTGGGCGCCTCTGACGTATAGTAACTACCCGAGATAAAGTAGGTAGACTTATCATTACCACCACTTACGTTCATATTGTACTGCGAATACTTACCCTGACGCAATACCTGGTCGAACCAATCGGTATTAACCGTTGGATCAATGGAATTAGCCCTTAGCAACGAATCATACGATGTGGCAGGGTTTCCGGCATTGACCCACCCTTCGCGGTAGTATTGAAGATACTGATCGGTCGTTAGTGTTTTTTGCTCGTCACGAATTGTGTTATTGTTGTAGCCGCGCTGCACGGTAAAGTTGACCTTGGTCTTTCCGGGCTTTCCGCTCTTGGTGGTAATCAAGACGACCCCATTGGCGGCCCTTGATCCATAGAGTGAGGTGGCCGATGCATCTTTGAGCACGGTCATCGTTTGAATGTCGTTGGCATTGAGACCGGCGATGGTATTGGAATTGAGGCCAGAGATATCACCACTGACAACTGGAATACCATCTATTACATATAGTGGAGTAGCACTGGCATTGATAGAACCAATACCCCGCACCCGGATGTTAGGGACTGAACCAGGTTGACCACTTCCGTTGGTAGATTGTACCCCGGCAATATTTCCCTGGATACTTTCTTGCACCGATGCATTGGGTGCACTTTCAATTGTAGCATTCTTAACGGTAACAGCAGAACCCGTAAACGTCGTGCGTTTTTGATTAGAATAAGCAAGCACCATTACTTCACTCAGGTTATTTTCTGATTCGGTTAGAAAGACCTGTATGTCTCGGGCTTCATTGACCTTTAGTGATTTGGCAATAAAGTTGATGCTGGAGAACTCAAGTACCTGCCCTTTTTCTACCTCAAGACTGAAACTACCGTCCGCCTTGGTAACCGTTCCCTTTTTGGTTCCGACGATCTTCACACTCACATTTTCGATCGGGGTATTGTCCTTGGCATTAAAGACCTTTCCTTTGATGGGAAACCCATCGGCTACCAATTGCTCCAGACGAATCAACTGTTCGTCTATGGGAAGACTCGTTGCAGTGGTGGCGGGTTCAGTTTTTCCTGCAAAACGCAGCACAAAAGTATTTTCGCCCACTTTTTTATACGTAAGGCCCGCCTCGGTGGCCATATCTTCAACAACTTGTTGAATGGTGCGATTCGAAATAGGTTCTTTGACCATTAGTCGGGCAATCGAAGGATCGGCCAGCAGAAAATAAATTCCTTTCTCTTTGTTCAGTCGTTTGAGCAAGTCAACGACCTGCACATACGGACCATCCGGTTCGCTTCGCTGCTGCATACTTGCCTTGGCCATCATCCGTTGCTGCAGCCACTTGCCAGGATGTTGAGGAGCCGCAGTGGCTTGTCCGCTAAGGCTTGTGAATAACAATGCGCAGGATAAATAAAAATTGATTCTCATATCAGCTTATTGTTTATTGAGGGGTAAAAACGATGATTGAGCCCTGCTGCTTACTCACCGACTCGGTGGCGAGTTGACGGGCATTGATTAAAACTTCTAAATTATCATTAGGCAGAATTCCGGTAATTCTGCGGCTAGCCAGATCGGCGGAGGCAATGATAATTTTTACCGGATAGCGGCTTTCGATCTGGGCGGCGACTTCGGAGATGGTAAGATCTTCAAAAACAATTTTTCTTTCCAGCACAGGACCCTGCTGCACCAACCCGGGCTGTTCGTTCGGAGCAATAACAGGGCGATTGTATGCATAAAAGTCGCCAGGTGACATCTGAAGACGCTGCCCGTCTTTAAAGATGAGTTCTACACTCCCCTCTCGTAATAAGACACTGGAGCGTTGTCGAAGATGCGTCACTTGAAAGGCTGTACCCGTTACCAACACATCAAACGGATCCATATGCACGATAAATGGCTTCTTGTCTTTTTTCTTTTGAACCACAAATTCCACCTCGCCTTTTACCCACACCTCCCGTTGGGGAGCATCGTCAAATCCCGGGCTCAGCGTTATGGTGCTATTACCGGCCAGTTTTATCCTTGTACCATCCGTGAGGGTGCGACTGTCTTCGACCGACCCCATTACCTTTTCAGTGTCCGGTACAAGAGAGGATCGATTCCACCATAGCCATCCGGCAAATACCCCAACAAACAAGACCGCGACCATTGCACCCTTGGCTATTTTCTTTCGACTCATTTGTCCGTCTAGGCGATCAAGTTGGAGAATAAGTCGTTGCTGTTGCTGCAGTACTCCATCCGATGGCTGAAGCCCCAACCGAAGGGCCCGATAGAGCGAAACGGCCTCGGCCACCTCGTCCTCTTGCTCGGTAGAATAGACAATTAGCGAATTAATCCACTGATTATCATCATCATTAATACTGCCGTCCACCCACGCCAAAAAGCGCTCATCGAGCAACAATTCATCGGCAGTAAAAAGTACGTTGTTTTTCATGGACAGGGCTAACTACAAAAAAGTGTACAAATCTATACACCTGTAACATCATTTTAGCGATAAATTTACCCCCGCCAACCAAATCCGATTGCAAGCACACAGTGACGATATCTTATGGGATAGCTTCCGTCAGGGCAATAAAAATGCCCTGGCTGTACTGTTCGAGCGGTACTACCAGGTACTTTTTCAATATGGCATTAAAGTATGTCGAGATGCAGAATTGGTCAATGACTCGCTACAAGATCTATTTATCGAGATCTGGCAGCAACGCCAACCTGCCCCACTGGTTTCATTACAGGCCTATTTGATTAAAGCGCTTCGGTACAAGTTGATCCGCACGATACAAAAAAGCCGATCGGCTCCACCAGCCCCGGAACAAGTACCCTTTGAAATGAGCCATGAGCACTTTTTGATCCAGAGCGAATTAGATAATGCCAAAGTGGAGGCCTTGACTAAACAACTAAACCAACTCTCTCCGCGCCAGCGCGAAATTGTTTTCTTACGGTATTATCAACGCCTCAGCTACCGAGAGATCTGCGAGATCATGCAGATCGAATACCAGGTGGCCCGCAACCAGCTTTCTATGGCGCTCAAAAAACTAAGGACCCTGGTCAACCTTTCGCTGTATTGAGGCGATCTTATTTTTTTGTGGCAGCCACTTGTTCGATGTATTGTGAAATGACCTTCGCAAATGCAGCCGCAAATACCGGACGACCTGCCTTGTCTCGCACGCCTTTCATGTTCGACTCGATCTGCCAGCCCACTACGTGTGGACGATCGCTTGCCGTATAGCGTCGCGTGTTATAGCCACCATTAAAATACTTTTGCCCCTCTTCCGGAAAAGGATCTTGTGCACTGGGTACCGATGGAAAACCCTCATTGGCCATCAGCGTACCAAAGGCCTGTGGCCCAAACAACAGATCGTGTAATTCCAACTTACCCTTAGCTTCCTTAACGTAATTACTGAGGGAGTGCTGCTTGGTAGGGTTTGTCTTTGTTAGATAAAATTCTTTGAGCTCCTTATCGGATAGCATGTAGCCCAACTCGAGTCGCTGCTCGGGATGACCATGACCATGCAGATCTATGTAGATACAATACCCAAATTGTGCGATCGCCTCGTTGATCGCCTCATCGATCTGGGTATGAAAAGATTCCCAGGGGGCATCCATACGGCTGTCTCCGCAAGTAGCCTCAGGCTTATCGCGATTTTGATCGATATCCTTTCTGACGAGGTTGCATATAACCAAATAAGGGGACTGACCCTTGTATTTTTGCAGGTGATCGGCGATCTCCAATGCCAACTCTTTGGTATACGAATCGGTTACCGTTACCGCACCCTCGCAGCTGCGATCTGGGATCTCGTTAAGGTTAATGGCGCCACCATGCGGCACACTAATGACCAAAGGCATGGTTCCCTGCAGGTAGGCCGTCCAACCTTCCTTATCGACCATACGTAGTGCAGCAGTCCCTTGGGCATATGCCCAGTAAGAGCAAAAAGATAGCAGCAGCGAAATAAAGACTCGTTTCATGGAGGTGGTTTTATACAAGTGTCGTGGATTGAGCAGTTGTAACAATCGGGATTGCCTTCGCTGCGCGAAGGCTTACTAACTAGTGGGGGCCAGGATTACTTTCAGTGATCCATTGAGGGGGGAACCAACA
>JBJTFT010000140.1:0-8843 GCA_046093525.1 Sphingomonadales bacterium
GGAGCGGCTCTCGACGTGCTGCCCAATGAAAAGCTATCTAGCTATCAACCCGATGAAAATCAATTATTACAACAGCTGATGCGGCGTCCCGATGTGGTACTGACTCCCCATATTGCCGGCTATAGCCACGCCTCTTTTGAACGGATGAGCCAGGTCTTGCTCGACAAGATACGAAGTGGCACCTAGGGTGGCTGGGCAGGCCGCTGCGCGATTTTTTGTATATTTGCACTTAAATACTGCAACGCTTCGGTTTTACTGAGGCGTTGCTCTTTTTTTGTGAGTTAAACCGTTCTATATGAGTACGCTTCAGTATGTAACCCAAGAGACCTTAGAGCAGATGAAGGCCGAGTTGCAGCGCATGAAGGGCGTGGATCGTCCGGCCGCCAGTCGGGCCATTGCAGAGGCCCGCGAAAAGGGAGATCTAAAGGAGAATGCCGAATATGATGCGGCCAAAGAGGCACAGGGTATCCTCGAGGCCCGCATTGCCGCCCTCGAAGGGGTGATGGCTAATGTGCGGGTGCTCGATATCTCGTCGATCGATACCAGTAAGGTTTCTATTCTGACCCAAGTTACCCTTACCAACCTTAAGACCAACAAACAAGTGGTGTATAAAGTGGTCAGCGAAAAAGAGGCCGACCTTAAGGCCGGAAAAATTTCAGTGACCTCTCCCATTGGTAAAGGAATCTTAGGAAAGAAAGTAGGGGAGACGGCCGAAGTGCAAGCACCCGCCGGTGTTCTGAACTTTAGGATAGAAGCTATTAGTGCAGGATAAATTTCGAAGATCAACTTACTTGCTATGACCCTGTTCTCAAAAATTATCGCCGGCGAAATTCCCTGCTACAAGATCGCGGAGAGCGAACTGTTCTTGGCCTTTCTCGACGTGTTTCCGCTGCGCGAAGGACATGTATTGGTCGTTCCTAAAGTGGAGGTCGATAAAATCTTTGACCTTCCTGAAAATTATTTGTCTTCGATGCTGGTCTTTGCCAAGCCCATTGCTATTGCTATCGAAAAAGCCTTTCCCTGCAAGCGCTGTGGTATTTCTGTAATAGGACTCGAAGTACCCCATGCGCATATGCATCTATTGCCGATCAGTACATCTAACGATTTGAATTTTGCGCAGCCCGGTAAGCAAAAGGCCAGTGATGAACAACTTCGCTCCGCACAGGAGCGCATCTTGGCTCAGTTATAAGTTTATTTTTTTACGAGCCGCTGCGGATTTTTTTGAATGAAGTCGGACCAATCATTGTTGGTGCGACTTTTTTTTGCTGTCTTCGATGCTTTGGCGGATGTCTTTTCGGTTCGTCGGGTGCCGGGTACAGCAGCATCGGTTTTGAGTGCGGTCGTTGCTTTTGCTGAGGATCTATATAACTGTTGTTTGCTTTGTTCGTAAAAATGACAAAGGGCTACGGCTACCGCATCGGTTGCATCGTAGTACTTGGGGCTGTCCTTGAATTTTAAGAGGGTCTGCAGCATCTTCATCACCTGTTCTTTACCGGCATTCCCATTGCCGGTAACGGCCTGCTTTACTTTTTTGGGAGAATATTCGGTTACCTCCAAGCCATGGCGCATAGCGGCGGCGATCGCCACCCCCTGGGCACGACCTAGTTTGAGCATACTTTGCACATTCTTGCCAAAGAAAGGGGCTTCGATGGCAAAATCGGTGGGGGCAAATTGCGTAATGAGCCCGCTTACGGTGTTAAAGATCAGCTGTAGTCGTTTGTGATTGTCTTTGATCTTACCGGGCTTAAGTACACCGAGGTCGAGTAAGCTAACCGACCGACCGTCGATCTTGACAAGTCCGTATCCCATTACCACGGTGCCCGGATCGATCCCCAGAATTATTTTAGCCTGCTTTTGCAACTCGCCCTGTATTTTTACAAGATTAATGAAGCTAACGCGATCCAGCAAAATCTTTCTTCGTTACGTGCCGGGCCCCCTGCTCATGCTGGTGCTTTGCTGGGTCATTTGGTTGCAACTGCGTCAGCAAGTTGATTTTTCGTTATTGGCCACTCGACTATCACAGTCGATACAAGCGCAGGGGCTTTTTTATATTCCCTTGTTATTATTACTGATGCTGTTGAACTGGTTGATCGAATCGATCAAATGGAAAATAGCCGTAGCATCGGTACAGCCCGTTTCGCTATTCAGGGCTTTTAAGGCCGTGCTGGCCGGGGTATCTATTTCGCTGAGCTTGCCCAATCGTATCGGAGAATACCTGGGGCGTGTACTGTACCTAGAGCCGGCACAACGCGTACGTGCCATTTCGGTTACCGTGGTGGCAAGTTTTAGTCAGCTGATCGTTACCATTATGATGGGATTACTGGGGCTATTGCTGGCCAGACCGATTATTCTCTCTCGAGGCGGATGGGCTATTCAAACCTGGTGGATCGTTGTTGGGGTAGTATTGTGTATGGTGGTACTGATGCTATTACTTTACTTTAACGTTAGTATGCTTAATCGTTGGCTACAGCAAAAACTATTGGATTCCTCCTCGAAATGGCCCCTTCGGTTTAAAGATTGGCTAGCGGCGCTCGACAGCTGCGATGCAGCCATCCTTCGTGTGCTGTTGTCTTTATCTATACTTCGCTATGTGGTTTTTATGGTGCAGTATTTTTTGGCCTATCAATTTTTTGGAGTTCACTTCGATATGCATCAACTTTTTATCATCGTATCGCTCACCTTTTTAACACTAGCCGCCGTACCAACATTTGCCGCTCCCGAACTCGCCTTGCGAGGTGCAGTGGGTATTTTTATAGCAAAGTGGTTTACGCTGCAAACTGCAGAGGTCGTATTGGCACTGTTGCTGATCTGGATCACCAATTTGATACTACCTGCCGTAATTGGTGCGTTATTGATAACAGGCATTCGTAATTTCTTTAATCTGCGCAATGAAACTACTTAGTCTGTTAGCACCCTTATTGCTGATGCTCTCCGGTTTTTGGAGTGGCCCGGTGCAACATGCACCGAACGATCTGTTTTGTGGCACTCGTAATACGGCTTTCAAATCGGAAGAGCGGATCACCTATGTGGTCTATTATACCGTGGTTGGCTTATATATCAATGCCGGAACGGCCGTCTTCAGTACCCGACTCGATAAGATCAATGGCCAGCCGGTCTATCATGTAGTAGGAACAGGCACCACGCATCCTTCTTACGATTGGGTCTATCGGGTGCGTGACCGCTACGAAAGTTATATTGATACGGCCACTCTACAACCCCTTCGCTTTATTCGTAATGTAGATGAAGGTGGCTACAAGATCAACCAGCGCTACGAATTCAATAAGAACACCAACATTGCCTCTACCACTAAAGGTGATTACAAGGTGCCCGCTTGCGTGCAAGATGTACTCAGCGCCATTTACTATGCTCGCAATATTGATTTCAGCAAGGCCAAGATCGACGATAAGATTCCTTTTTCGATGTTTTTAGATTACGAGGTGTATAACATGTATGTTCGATATCTCGGCAAAGAGTTGGTCAAGACTCGGTATGGTACGTTTCGTACTATTAAATTCAAGCCCCTGCTTGTGAAGGGAACCATATTTGAGGGGGGCGAAAAAATGACCGTCTGGGTTACCGACGATCAAAACCGAATTCCCGTTCGTATCGAAAGTCCGATTGTGGTCGGAAAAGTCAAGGTCGATATGATGAGCTATGCTAATATTCGCTATCCACTCGGTTCGCTGGTCACCTTGCGGTAAGGGGTTGAGTAAGTTGCTCCTTTAGTCTAACTCCGCAAGTGAAAAAAACCGATCGGGGCGGATCCCTTTTTCGGTACGCAGAAGGGTGCAACATTCATGTTCGCGGTCGTGCTCGAAAAAAAGCACATAATTATTAGTGACCGCCTCTTCTAAGAACATCCTTTTTTCTTGTAAGCTGGTGAGCGGAAACATATCGTACGCCATTACATACGGGAGGGGGATATGCCCGGCCGATGGAAGCAGATCGGCCATAAACACGATGATGTGATTGCGATATCGAATTTGCGGCAGCATCATGGCACGGGTGTGGCCATTGGCAAAGCGGATGTCGATGCCATTTTCGAACGAGGTAGTACCTAATGATGTAAGTGATTGAGCACTGTTAGTAGTTATATGGCTTGTTTCGATTTGATTTTCGCCTTTGGATCCATTGGCGGCCTCATCCGGAACATCGATCATATGGAGTTGCCCCAACTCTTTGATCGGTAAGATATTTTCTTTTAAAAAGGATGCTTTTTCGCGGTCATTGGGTTGAACGGCCCAGTTCCAATGTTCCGGATTGCTCCATACGCGTGCTTTAGGAAAAGCCGCTACCAGACGATCGCCCTCTTTGACAATGGTGCCGCCACAGTGATCAAAATGCAGGTGGGTTAAGATGATATCGGTAATATCATGGCGATTAAACCCGTGGCGCGCCAGTGAGCCGTCTAGTGAGTCGGTGCCGTGCAATCCGTAATGTCCAAAGAACTTAGCGTCTTGTTTAGTGCCCAGTCCGGTATCAATTAAAATAAGACGATCGCCATCTTCTATTAACAAACAACGCAGGGCCCAAGAGCAAAGGTTATTGTCGTCGGCCGGGTTGATCTTGTTCCAAATACTCTTAGGTACCACGCCAAACATGGCGCCCCCATCTAATTTAAAAAATCCGGTGTTGATGCTATACAAGCGCATGTGCTTCTGTTTTCTCTGCCTTTGTAAAGATCAACAGAAAAAATCCAAGTACAAAGAACACCATCAGGGCCAGTACCGAACTGCGCTGCGAGCCGGTTAGCTCGGTAATGTAGCCAAAGCCGAACATCCCGATCACCGTTGCTATCTTTTCGGTGACATCATAAAAACTAAAATACGAGGCGGTGTCTTTGGTAGCGGGCATTAATTTAGAATACGTGGAGCGGCTGAGCGATTGAATGCCTCCCATCATAAAGCCAACCATGGCAGCCAACCCGTAAAATTCATTGATGCCTCCAACGGGTAAGGTATAGCCGATCACGCATCCGCCGCACCAAAGGGCTACCAAGATCTGCAGGGTACGCAGATTGCCCAATTTGGCAGAAACTTTTGCGATGGTAAAGGCACCGGGAATAGCAATTAACTGAATAATCAAGATAGCCCCGATCAGATTAGTAGTAGGGATTTGTAGTTCGCTCTTGCCATAGATGGCAGCCACGAGCATTACCGTTTGCACCCCCATGTTATAGCAGAAGAAGGCAGTAAGAAAGCGGCGCAGTTTATGTTGTGCTTTTAATTGCTGCCATACGCTTCGTAGTTCATGATATCCTTTTAGCAAGAGTTGTTGTTGTGGCCCCGCCTGTGCTATGGCCCTGTTACCGGGCATGCGGTTGAGCGAGTAGGTGCCAAAACCGAACCACCAGAGCCCCACCAGTAAAAAGCAAATTCTAAATTGAATGGTAGTCCCTTCGCCTCCGCCTACGATAGAGGGCATAAAAACAAATACAAAGCAGATCAGTTGTAAGAGCACCGAACCCACATAGCCATAGGCATAACCCCTGGCACTAATGCGGTCTCGGTCTTCGGGGGCGGCAATTTCGGGTAAGAATGAATTGTAATAAACCCAGCTGGCCCAAAATCCCACACAGGCCAGTATCATGCAAACCAGTCCCCAGCCCAGTGTGTCTCTTTCGAAAAAGAAAAGACCGCTGCAACCCAAACTGCCCAGCGTTAAAAAGAAACGCATAAACGATTTCTTGTTGCCTTTAAAATCGGCAATGGCAGATAACAGCGGCGACAAGCAAGCCACAATTAGCAGTGCTACTGCGATCGTGTAATTATACAGTGCCGAATTTTGAAAGGTTCTGCCTAAAAAAGTAACGGCGGTTGCAGACTCGGTTCGGTTATCGACCGCAATGGCCTCGAAGTAAGCCGGAAAAATCGTGGAGGTAATAACCAAGTTGTAAGCGGAGTTGGCCCAGTCGTACATAGCCCAGGCATTCACCACTTTTTTGGGAGCGGTTTGCATTGGTTGGTTTTGATAAATATAAGCAATTATGCTTTCAGATACCCCGAGAAAAGCAACACCAACAGCAAGGTGCCCGCTGCAATGCGGTAGTAGGCAAAGAGCCTGAATCCGTTGCGCTGTAAGAATTGAATAAAGAATTTGATGGCCAGGAGCGCCACTATAAAGGCCACGATATTGCCGATAGCAAATAACTGCAGGTCGGCCGGTGTAATCTGTTTGTATCCCTTTACTAATTTATAGCCGGTAGCAGCAGCCATGGTAGGTACGGCCAAAAAGAAAGAAAACTCAGCAGCTAGTTTACGACTTAGTTGCTGTTGCATGCCACCAATAATACTCGAGGCACTGCGGCTAACGCCAGGTATCATGGCAATACATTGCCAGCAGCCGATCTTAAAGGCTCTCCAAAAATCGATCTGCTCTTCTTCTTGAATCATCTCTTTGGTAAAGAGCCGGTCAATAAAAAGAAGTACAATACCGCCTACGATCATCGAGATCGCAACGGTTAGCGTGCTTTCGAGCAACGAGTCGATATAGTCGGAGAGTAAAAAGCCCAGGCCCAGTGCGGGCGATACAGCTACCAGTAGTTTTAAATAAAATTGTATGCCTCGCCCCAGGTCTTGCAGCGGCGCCATAAATTTTTTCCAGTATAGAACTACAACGGCCATAATAGCCCCCAGTTGAATACCTACCGTAAAGAGTTTGGTAAAATCCGTATCGGGAACACCCAATAATTTTTCGGTAATGATCATGTGCCCGGTAGAGGAGATGGGCAGAAATTCGGTGATGCCTTCTACAATGGCAACCAGAATAGCTTCGAGCAGGCTCATGCTTATTTTTTGAAAATAGCAACGACCTCAAGTACGAGTCCGGCTAAAATGAGCAGCGGAGCCACTGTAATACGCGTGCTACTGTACACCTCAGCTTTATTGAACACAGCCGGATCGGTATTGCTTTGTCCGCCCGACATCAAGAACATGCCGAGGGCGATCAGGACCAGCCCCATCAGCATCCACATAAGGTTTTTCTTTTCGAACAGCGATCCGACAGAAGTTTTCATAGAGCCATAATTTAAATGAGCGCAGAAAAAAAATTTAGTAGAGGTCGTCGAGTTTCATTTTAAGGTATTTAATAACGCTGCGGTGCGTACTAAATAATGTGATGCCAATTCCCAGTAAGATCAGCCCGGAAAATAACAACAACAGACTGCCCGTATCGTGAATAGCTCTTAGTTCGGGTAAGATCCCTTCGGCCAGCATAATAAAGGCAAAGACAGCGACCACTGCAATAAGACCACTTACAGCACCATTAATAATAGCGCGTTTGTTGATGGGCCAGGCAATAAACCAGCGCGTGGCTCCCACCATTTGCATGGTCTTGATCAAAAAGCGATTACTGAACATGGCCAGTCGAATTGTATTATCGATAAGTGCGATAACCACCGCCGATAACAGCAAGGCAATGCCAAGCAGAATACCACTGATCTTGCGTATGTTCTTGTTAAGATTATCGACCAGTGCCTTAGGGTAGGCCACTTCTGTGATATAGGTTTGTTTTAGCAGCAGGGCCTGTATCTTGGCCAGCGAGTCGGCGTTCATATACTCCTGCTTCATTTTAAAGTTGATGCTGTTGGGCAGCGGATTGGCATCGAGCACCCCATCCCACGAGTTATTGCCATCGGCCAAAAAGATCTGCTTGGCCTTCTCTTTGTTGACGAACTGGATCGATTTAACAAAGGGCTGCGATGCGATATAGGTAAAAAGGGCCGCGCTGTCGGCAGGGTTCAGATCGCCCCGCAGTTCGGCGCGTACTTCGACACTCTCTTTAAAATAATCGCCCAGCTTGGAGGCATTGATGACCAGCCAACCAATGATCCCCAGCAGCAGCAATACCAGGGTAACCCCCAAAATGGACATAAAGTAAGAGGGCTTACCGCGTTTGATGGATGCTTTGCCGGCTTGTGACATGAAGTAGAATTTGAAGATCGTTGTGCTCTCGCAAATATAAAAGTTTAACGCTACATACCGTATTTTTGGTGCCCTATGGAGTACGATTTTAGGAGGATAGAAAAAAAGTGGCAACAGCTATGGAAAGAGCACAAGGTCTATCGTGTTAGTGACGATACCAGCAAGCCCAAGTGCTATGTACTCGATATGTTCCCTTACCCCAGTGGTGCCGGTCTGCATGTGGGGCATCCGCTCGGCTATATTGCCTCTGATATTTACAGTCGCTATAAAAAGCTAAAGGGATTCAATGTACTTCATCCCATGGGCTTCGATAGTTTTGGTTTGCCTGCCGAACAATATGCTCTCGATACCGGACAGCATCCGGCCGTAACCACCGAGCAAAACATTGCTACGTTTAAATCGCAGCTCGATAATATTGGCTTTTGTTATGATTGGGAGCGCGAGGTGCGTACCAGCGATCCATCCTATTATAAATGGACCCAGTGGATCTTTTTGCAGCTATTCAATTCTTTTTATAATAAGACCACCAACAAGGCCGAGCCCATTGCTAATCTTATAGCGACCTTCGAAAAAGAGGGCAATCCTCATCATCCTTGCCCCGGTGACCCTACGTTACAGTTTGCAGCGGCCGATTGGAAAGGATTTGCCCCCGCCAGGCAACAACAAGTACTCATGCTTTACCGACTGGCCTATTGCGGCATCGGTGAGGTCAATTGGTGTCCGGCCCTGGGTACCGTGCTGGCCAATGACGAGGTAGTGAACGGCGTGAGTGAGCGAGGTGGCCATCCGGTAGTAAAGAAAAAATTAAGGCAGTGGTATTTGCGCATCACCTCGTATGCCGATCGTTTGCTCGAAGGACTTTCGCGTGTAGAGTTTAGTGACTCGATGAAAGAGATGCAGACCAACTGGATCGGACAGTCT
>JBJTFT010000141.1:0-4168 GCA_046093525.1 Sphingomonadales bacterium
ATTATAATGATAACGCGGCCAGGCGATAACTTTTTTTTCATTCATGCTTACCTGAACAATACTCTCTGAAAAAGAGGTGTCATCTTGTAGAGCCTTATTGTTGACCGCGTACGTAACATTGAATTGCCGCTTGACAGGCGAATCGGGGCTGGTCGTAATATCATTTTCGACCAGTAGTAAGTGTTGAGCACGGTGGTTATAATCAAGGGCATAGGGGGAGGGGTCCTCGTCTTTTTTGATTCGAAACGGATGACTGTTGCTAAATCGAAAATCTCCTAGTGGAGAATACACATAGAGCACAGTATCAAAAAAATTATCAAGCTGCTCGTACGTAAGGGGGCTCCGGCTGTCTTTCCAACTGGCATTGGTAAAGTAGGGCGACCAGAGTTTGGTGTATACTACATCGGCTTTTCCGGTTTTACGATCGTTTCTGTTGCAATCGATAACGATCTGTGCCTTATTTTCTTTTTGTATCAGGGAGAACTGCCCCCCAATGGCCGTATTGTCGCTACCGATATAAAGAACATCTCGCCCTGGTACGGTCGAGTCGGCATCTTGCTCCCACCAGGTAAAATAGTATTCGTGTTGTTTTTTGTCGGGGGTAAAAAAATTGATCTCGGACCCTGCAGTAATTGGAATGTTACGGGCGTTTATAATAAGACCCTTTTTGGGGATCAGCCGGGCCT
The DNA here is from genome assembly GCA_046093525.1 of Sphingomonadales bacterium. Taxonomy (GTDB): domain Bacteria; phylum Bacteroidota; class Bacteroidia; order Chitinophagales; family Chitinophagaceae; genus JJ008. Next base: position 687 of record JBJTFT010000141.1, read on the forward strand.
TGAATTGACCGGCTTCGGTGGAGGTGGCTCTGGAGGACTGCGCCGCGCTGGGCAGGGAGCTTTCAGCCAATAGCCAGATAAGCCCCAGTGCAATAAGGCAACTCTGTTTGCCGGTGGCGCACATCCTCTTACTCATAGATCGTGTAGGTTAATGTGCCTCCTTTTATAAGTTCTGCATGCGAAATGTGGGTAATCGGTATATTTTTTTTGTTAAATTGGATAGAGGCTATACCGGCTTTGCCTGGCACTTTTTTCTTTTTCACCTCTATGCGAAGTGTTTTTTGGGTAGGAAGTTGAATGCGTGCAGTACTAACGAGCGGAACTCCGAATACATACTCGCCGCTGGCCGGATTTAAGGGGTACATGCCCAGTGCGGTCCACACATACCAGGCACTCATTTGTCCGCAGTCGTCGTTTCCGGTAAGTCCGTCGGGTCCAGTTTTGTACATACTATCGGCCACGACCCGCAGCCAGTGAGCGGCCTTGTCGGGCGCTCCCAATGCAGTGTACAAGTAAATAATGTGATGGCTGGGCTCATTACCATGGGCGTATTGTCCGATCAGTCCGGTTACATCTATCGATACATTATCGCCATGCAGCTCTGATGATGCAGAAAAAAGTTGATCGAGTTTGACGATCAGGGCTTGTGGTCCGCCGTGTAGCTGTGCAAATCCGTTTACATCGTGGGGAACGAAAAAGCTGTGTTGCCAGGCCGTTCCCTCTATGTATTGTCCATCAAAGCCATGTTCGCTTAATAGCGGATCGAAGGGTTCAATAAATTGCCCCTGGCTATTTTTAGAACGAAAAAAACCGGTAGTGCTATCGAATAGATTTTTATACGAGGCCGCTCTTTTCATAAATAGGGCATAGTCTTCTGTTTTGCCCAGTTTTTTGGCTACTTGAGCGATACACCAGTCGTCATAGGCGTACTCGAGTGTAATCGTTACGCTCCAGCCATGCTTGTTTTGTGGTAAGTACCCATATTTTATATAGTCGGGAGTCCCTCGCTGGTTTTGAAGCGCCGATTTTTTCATGGCCATGTAGACCCTTTCGGGATCAAGACTTTTGTTCCCTTTTAAAAGTGCATCAGCCAAGATCGGAATACTATGATACCCTGTCATGGTATTGGCTTCCCAGCTGCTGATGTCCCATACAGGCAAAAGGCCATTATCCTCATAGAAGGCCATCATGCTTTGCAGCATATCGGTATGCCGCTCTGGCTGTGTTATGCTGAATAAGGGATGCAGCGCGCGAAATACATCCCACTGCGAAAAGATCGTATACTTGTTCTTTCCATTGGTAAATTGCCGCAGTTGGTCGCGGTACGTTTTATAGGCGCCATCGCGGTCGCTGCCTATTACTGGCGCCAGACAAGTTCTGTACAAAGCGGTATAAAAAGTGGTGGCCCGGGTGCGATCGGTGGTATCGATCTGTATCTTACGTAGTTCTTTTTCCCAGCGTGAGGTGGCGGCTTCTGCAAAGGCATCGAGTTGACCCGGTTCTTGTGCGCTGGCCTCGGCCAATGCTTTTTCGGTACTTACATTGCTGAGCGATACACTCATCTGCAGGGGAGAGGTTGTTCGAAATTGCAGGGCCAGTTTTACTTTTTTTCCCCAGGCCTGTTGCCCCTGCTGTAATGAATCGTCAATAAAAAAATAGCCGCTAACGGGTAAGGTAAAACGAGCGGCGAAGTATACTTTTTGTCCTTTGGCCCAGCCCGTGCTATAGCGATAGCCGACCAGTGTATACGGATCGAGCAGCTGTAACATGCCATCGGTCGATTGATCCCAGTTAATGGCAAAGCCCATGTCGAAACGAAGCCATCCGGTCTTATCGGGGTAGGTGTAGCGGTGAAATCCGGTGCGATCGGTGGCACTCAGCTCTGCGGAAATTCCATTGCTAAGGGCCACGCGATAATACCCGGGTCGTGCCACTTCGCTTTGATGCGAGAAAGGGATCTTGATTTTTTGATCACGGATAAAGTTGGTGTCTGCCAGGGGTAGCACAGAGATGTCGCACCAGTCACCGATGCCGGTGCCGCTCAAGTGCGTATGGCTGAATCCTGCAATGGTGTGACTGCTGTAATGATAGCCGCCGCACCAGTCCCATCCTTCATCGCCGTTATCGGGGCTCAGCTGCACCATTCCGAAAGGTACCGTGGCACCGGGATACACGTGGCCGTGTCCGCCTGTGCCTAAAAAAGGATCCACCCATTTAGTATACTGCTGTGCTTGCAGCAGACCTGATAGTAAGCAGCAAGCTAAAATCGATCCAACGCGCATAATTTCTTATTTGATAAAAGGATATTGCCCTTGAAACCATGCAGGTCCGTCCTTGATGCCTTCGTAAAAGAAAAAGGCCTCTCCCTTGAATCCATTGTTACGATTGGATTGTACCATTTGGCTGAGTAGTCCGGGAGAGGCCAGGTAAGTGCCTGACTTGAGAATGATGCCCGGATACAGGGGAACCAGATTATTGCGGTAGTTATTCTTTTGTTGCAGTAACAAGCTATTATAGGCATTGATATCATATCGATAACACTGCGGAAAAACAGCATCGACCCAAGAACTGTCGACCCATGTGGGCCAGTCTTGTAAGTATTCGTTCAAACTAAAAGGATAGGGGCTGGGCGACATGGTAAACTGTAACGAAGGCCGAATGGTTTTTACTTCTTGGCGTAGACGTTTAAGAAAGCCATTGAGCTTTTTGGCGCGCCAGTCGATCCATCCCGCATCATTGATCGTATTGGGAGGAGAAGCGCCCGCATTTTCTGATCGATATAACGAAACGGTATAAGGGTCGTAGCCACCACTGGTAGGCATGGCGGGCAGTCGGTCATCACCTTGCACACCATCAACGGCATAATTTGTAACGACCTCTTTAAAAAGATCGATCATAAATTGCTGCACTTCGGGATGGATTCCATTGAGCCAGTCAAAACCATTTTTGACAACCAGATTACCGGCCAAGTCTCTGGCAGCCCAATGGGGTTTGGCGGCCACGATGGGCCCGCCGGAGGCGCTGTACGAAGAGGAGAATCCATACTCGAACCAGGCATGCACCTTTAGTCCGGCAGCTCTGGCCTCTTCGATACACTCTTGTAATGGATCTCTGCCGGCAAACCGTTCCAGAATAGGTTTACCGATGAGGGTATTCATAACGGCGCTGGGGTAAATGGTGCGGGCGTTGTTATATACGACAATAAAAAGGTGATTGATGCCGGCGGCCTTGCAGGTCGTGACCATTTGTTTGATCTGGTCTCTGTTGTCGAGTGCGGTGCTGGCGGTGGTAGTGACCCACACCCCTCGAATCGCATTGGGATCCCAGGCGGGCGTGGGAGGTACGATGGGGTTGGGGGGCGTGGTTTTTTTCTTGCAACCGGCCGACAGCAGCAAGCTCACTGACACTAAAAGCACTAAATTCTTCAATAAGGGTAGGGCGCGTAAAAAGGGTAGCATAAGAAAGGCGGCAATGGCATGAAC
>JBJTFT010000142.1:0-4504 GCA_046093525.1 Sphingomonadales bacterium
GCATAGAAATGCCAGGTAAGTTCGTTACCTGCAGGTCTTGTTACCACCGAGCCGGGCTTCTCATACCCATACCCGATCTGTTGCGGGTTTTGTAAATAGCCCGTTCCGCCAACCAAATAAATTCGCCGAAAGAGAAGAGGATCTGGGCGATATCATCACGAAGGTCGATGCGGCCTTGTACGGATTATTCTAATTAGCTGTTGTCATGAAATACCATCGTCTCAACGCGGAGTTGTTTGTCAAGAACCGCGCTCGTTTTGTAGCGCAGTTACCGCCTAATTGTATCGCCATCTTTGTCAGCAACGACGCCTTTCCCTCGAATGGAGACGCCTTGCACTCCTTTAAGCAGAACAGCGACCTATACTGGCTCTCCGGAATAGAGCAAGAGGAAAGTATGGTGATCCTTTTTCCCGATCATCCCGACGAGCGCTACCGCGAGGTGTTGGTACTGGAGCGCCCCAACGAGCTAAAAGAAAAGTGGGATGGAAAAAGGTTGCGTGTGGCCGAGGCGAAAGCCATCAGTGGCATGACCACCATCGTATGGCTCGATCAGCTAGACGCGCTGTTGCCCGTATGGGTTCATCTGGCCGATACGATTTGCCTAGATAGTAACGAGAACGATAGAAAGTCAAGTTGGTTGCGAACACGTGAGTATCGGTTCATAGACGAGATGCAACAACGGTATCCCCTGCACCAGTATTGCCGTGCTGCCAAGATCATGCACCAGCTTCGGGCCATCAAATCGGCCGAAGAGGTTGCCGTTATTCAGCAGGCCATAGACATTACGGAAAATACATTTCGCAGGTTGCTTTCCTTTATCAAACCCGGCGTAATGGAGTACGAGGTCGAAGCGGAGATCTTTCATTCCTTCTTGAGCCAACGTGCCACCGGCCCTGCCTATGGCAGTATCATTGCCAGTGGCGATCGCGCTCGAACCCTGCATTATGTGTCGAACAACCAGCCTTGTTTGACCGGCGAGTTGTTACTGATGGATTTTGGAGCCGAGTATGGGGGCTATTGTGCCGACCTGACCCGCACGGTTCCCGTCAGTGGAAAATTCACGAAGAGACAACGCAGTGTTTACAATGCCTGTCTTCATTTGCACAACTATGCCAAAGGCTTGTTGCGTCCGGGCATTACCATTTTGGATTATACCGAAAAGATCGGCGAAGAGGCCACCCAACAATTTCAGAAGTTGGGATTGCTGCGTAAGTCGGATATCAAGAACGAGGATCCGCAGAACAGGGCCTACCGAAAATATCTTTACCATGGTATCTCTCATCACTTGGGTATCGATGTGCACGACCTGGGCACCAAGACCGAGCCCATACGGGCAGGGATGGTCTTTACCATCGAGCCGGGTATCTATATCGAAGAGGAGCAGATGGGTGTTCGCATAGAGAACAATGTCTGGATAACCCGTAACGGAAATAAGGACCTGATGAAAAATATTCCCATCACTGCCGATGAGATAGAGGCGTTGATGAAAAAATAACGCATGAGTAAGCAGCTTCCTAATTTGTTTACATTACTGAATTTATTTTTTGGTTGTCTGGCCATTGCCAGCGGTCTGCAATCCGGTCTGATCGTGGCGGCCCGACCCGAGGGAACCTTGTACGTGGATATTCCCGAAGAGATCTGGATGGCATCGCTGTTCATTGGTTTGGCCGCGGTCGTAGATTTTTTGGATGGTTTTTTGGCGCGGGCCCTTGGGGCCGATTCGGAAATGGGGAAACAACTCGACTCGCTGGCCGACCTGGTCAGTTTTGGTGTGGCCCCCGCGTTGTTGGTGTATCATTTTTTAAGATTGTCTTGGGCACAAGATCCATCGGCCATGGAATTGAACGCCGTCTTGCTGTGGCCCGCCTTTTTGTTGCCGTTGGCAGCTGCCTGGCGATTAGCTCGTTTTAATCTGGCGCCGGCAACCTCAGCAGTATTCACCGGGCTTCCAGTGCCTGCGGCCGGTCTATTCGTGGCCTCGTTGCCGCTGGTGTATTGGAATGTAAATACGACGTGGGTGATATCGCTGTTGCTCAATTCCTACTTTTTATACGTCATCATTGCATCGCTGTCGCTCTTGATGGTCTCTCGTATTCCCTTGCTGACACTTAAGTTCGCTTCATTTTCGTGGGCCGCCAACCGACCTCGTTACTTGCTGATCGCCTTATCGCTACTATCGCTTTTGGTACTGCAGTGGTTGGCGCTTCCTATCATCATCATCCTGTACGTTCTCTTATCTTTGCTCTTCAAAAATCAACTTGTATGACCTTTACCGTCGAGATCAAAGTGATGCCTTTAAAAGAATTGCTCGATCCACAGGGAAAAGCCGTTTTGGGAGGTCTTGCCAATCTGGGGCTGACCGCTATACAAGATGTACGCGTGGGAAAGAATATTACGGTGCAGGTAACGGCCGACTCGGCCGATCAGGCCAAGCAACTGGCTCACACAGCGGCCGAAAAGTTACTGGCCAATCCTGTTATGGAATATTTCGAATTGGACTGTCGGCCCGCCTGATCGATACGATTGCCAACTTTGTGAGTTGCAAAAAGCAGCTGTTGATATTGCCAATGACCTTGTTAAAGGTGCCGAAGAAAGCCGACCGGCTCCCTCGCTATACCTGGTGCCCACTCCGATCGGGAATTTAAAGGACATCACGCTGCGTGCCCTCGATGTGTTACGCAGTGTCGACCTGATTTTGGCAGAAGATACCCGAACAACGGGCGTTTTGTTGAAGCACTATCAAATACAAAAGCCTGTTACGGCGTATCATCAGCATAACGAACACAAGCTGGTGCCACAACTACTACAGCAACTGGCAGCAGGTACGGTGATGGCACTGGTTACCGATGCCGGTACACCCGGTATTTCCGATCCGGCCTTTTTGCTCGTGCGGGCTTGCATACAGGCCGGACTTACCATTGAAACCTTGCCCGGCGCTACCGCTTTTGTACCGGCACTTGTCAATAGCGGTATTCCGACGAATCGGTTTTGTTTCGAAGGATTTTTGCCGTTGAAAAAGGGTCGGCAAACCCTGCTCAAACAGTTGGCGAACGAGCCTCGCACCCTTATCTTTTATGAATCGCCGATGCGGTTGTGCAAGACGCTGGAGGAATTTTGTCTGGTGTTCGGCGAGGAGAGACGTTGTAGTGTAAGTCGCGAACTGTCCAAACTCTTTGAGGAACAATTTCGGGGGACGCTTCGCGAGTGCCATACTCATTTCGCCGCCAAAAAAGTAAAAGGAGAGATCGTGCTGGTCGTAGCCGGTCTCGATATATAAATTTTAAATCAACGATCATGCAACGGACTTTCTGGTTAACGATGTTTTGTGCTATGCAGACCTTTCAGCTCCTAGCGCAAGGAAGTGGCTGGCAGCAGCGTGTGCAGTACAAAATGGACGTAAAGTTGAACGTGCAGACCAACCGCTTTGCGGGCACCCAACAATTGGAATATTGGAACAACTCACCCGATACGCTCAAGAAGCTTTATTATCATCTTTATTTCAATGCCTTTCGGCCCGGGAGCATGATGGATACGCGTAGTCGCCGGCAAGGCACTATTCAAGTGGGTCGCGGTGCCGATTGGGACAATCGGGTCAAGGATCGTATCGGAAATCTTAAGCCCGACGAGATCGGTGAGCAAAACGTATTGTGGGTAAAAATGAACGGCCGTCCTCAGCAGTTGCAGACGCACGAGACCATTTTGGAGGTTGTCCTCGATAAGCCCATCTTACCCAGATCAAAAGTAATGCTCGATCTGGCATTCGAGGGGCAGGTTCCCTTGCAGATCAGAAGAAGCGGGCGCGATAACGCCACCACGAAAGTGCGTTATTCCATGAGCCAGTGGTATCCTAAACTCTGCGCATACGACCAAGATGGTTGGCATCCCAATCCGTACGTAGGTCGCGAGTTTTACGGCATTTGGGGAAATTATGATGTACGTATTACCCTCGATAAAAATTATTTGGTTGGCGGAACGGGCTATTTGCAAAACCCGCAACAGATCGGGTATGGGTATGAGAAGCCCGGCTCGGTGGTAACAAGACCTGCAGGTAACGAACTTACCTGGCATTTCTATGCTCCGCAGGTACACGATTTTATGTGGGCCGCCGATCCTGACTATGTGCATCGCTCGCTAAAACTGCGCGACAGTATTCCCGCTGCCCGCAACGGCGGGGTAGCACAACAGGAGCTAACGCTTCATCTTTTGTACAAACCTACCAATGTAAAAGCCGAAGAGTGGGAGAAGATCTTGGTCGATGCCCAAAGAGCATTACCCTTTATCGAGAAACATTTTGGTGCGTATCCATACAAACAGTATTCGTTTATTCACGGAGGAGATGGGGGCATGGAGTATCCCATGTCTACCTTGTTGATCGGTCCGGGAGCCTGGTTGCACGAATGGATGCATAGTTGGTACCAGGGAGTGCTCGCTACCAATGAGTCGCTCTATGGCTGGATGGACGAAGGCTTTACGAGTTATGCCGAAGATCGCATCAGTGCTTTTT
>JBJTFT010000143.1:0-2968 GCA_046093525.1 Sphingomonadales bacterium
ATGCATCACATCGCCGTCTTTGACGATATATTCCTTACCTTCTATACGCAGTTTGCCTGCCTCTCGACAGGCTGCCTCTGACCCGTAGTGAACGTAGTCTTCGTACGAGATGACCTCTGCTTTAATAAATCCTTTTTCAAAATCGGTATGAATAACCCCGGCCGCTTGCGGTGCCTTCCATCCCTGGTGAATGGTCCAGGCTCGAACCTCTTGTACGCCTGCGGTAAAGTAAGTGAATAAATTTAGCAGGGTATAGGTGGCATGAATCAGACGGTCTAATGCAGGTTGTTGCATGCCGTACTCACTCATAAAAAGCGCTTTGTCTTCGGGCGAATCCATTTCGGCGATCTGGGCCTCGATCGAATTATTCATGATGATCAACTCGGCATTCTCGCTTTGAATGGCGGCCTGTAAAGCTTTTGAATACGCATTGCCGGTGTGCATAGAGGCTTCGTCTACATTGGCCACATACAGTACCGGCTTGTCGGTAAGTAAGAATAGGTCGGCAATGGCCGATTTTTCTTCTTTGCTCAATACTAACTCACGGATACTGCGTCCCTTGTCTAATTGGGCTTTGCAACGAAGCAACACATCGAGCTCGGCCTTAAGTTTGGGATCTATGCGAGCTTGTTTTTCGGTTCGCTGTATCTTTTTTTCGATCGATTCCAGGTCTTTTAATTGCAGCTCGGTGTCGATGATCTCCTTATCACCCACCGGGTTAATGGAGCCTTCTTCGCGTAGGATATTTTCGTCTTCGAAGCAACGCACCACATGAATAATAGCATCTACCTCTCGAATATTTCCGAGAAATTTATTGCCTAATCCTTCTCCTTTGCTGGCCCCCCGCACCAGCCCTGCAATATCCACGATCTCGATCTGGGTGGGAATGATCTTGTCGGGCACCACCAACTCGGCGAGTTTCGTAAGTCGGGGATCGGGCACGTCGACCAGCCCCACATTGGGATCGATGGTACAAAAGCGATAGTTGCTAGCCTGTGCCTTGGCACTGTTGCTGACCGCATTAAAAAGCGTCGATTTTCCAACATTGGGAAGTCCTACGATTCCTGCCTGAAGAGCCATACAAGTCTTTTTGGTTATTGCCGCGCAAAGGTAAGAATTCCAAGGCAGGCCCTGATCGTTCCTTGTCGTTTTCAGTATCTTCAATCCATCAAAAAATCAGTTGCATGACACTTACCAAGATCTGGTCTGCCTTTGTGATCATCGCCTTTGTGGTGGGGGGCCTTCGGATGGCTGCTGGCGACGAAAAGATATTTAACCGGATGGTGACCGGTAAATCATCGGATCGCTACGACTCTGTATTTTATTATGCGCTGGGCCAGCCCGAGAACATGGGGCTTTCGGTCTCGTATCCAGATCTGCTCAAGGAGTATGGCTTTTTTGCTACCGATCAACCTGCAAAGGCAGGGTACTTGTTGCATGACCTTCGTTCGGACGACTCTGTGGGTCATTATCGATCTCTTTATCCTTTGTTACAAGCCCAAACTTACATAGGTATTCAGTCAAAGATGGTCCGAAAAGTGGATGGCATCATCGAGACGGCCAAAAATGCAGTGCTTGACATTATCTTTCCGCTCATTGGTATTTTGGCTTTGTTCATGGGGTTTTTATCGATCGCAGAAAAGGCAGGTGGGGTTAGACTACTTTCAAAGATCATCTGGCCCTTCTTCTCGCGCATCTTTCCGGACATTCCCAAGGGGCATCCGGCCACCGGTCATATTATGATGAATTTTTCGGCCAACCTGCTCAATTTAGACAATGCGGCTACTCCCTTTGGGCTAAAGGCTATGGAAAGCTTGCAAGAGCTCAATCCCAGCAAGACCATCGCCTCTAATGCCCAGGTAATGTTTTTGGCCCTCCACGCCTCTGGGCTTACGCTTATTCCGGTTACCATTATTGCATACAGATCCGGTATGGGGGCGGCCGATCCTACCGATATCTTTATTCCCTGTATGATCGCCACGTTTGCCGCTACTATGGCGGCCTTGTTCATTGTATCTTTTAAGCAACGCATCAATTTATTTCAGCCTGTTATTTTGGGTTGGGTAGGAGGGATCTCTTCACTGATCGCACTGTTAGTGCTCTATGTGGTCAAGCTCGACGGACCGGCCGCCCAACTATTCTCAGGCAAGCTGAGCAATGGTCTCATTTTGGTTCTCTTTGTACTGATCGTGTTAGGAGGCATCTATAAAAAGATCGACGTATTTGATTCTTTCGTAGAGGGAGCAAAGGGCGGATTTGAGACCGCGGTGCGCATCATCCCCTATGTTGTGGGCATGCTTATTGCTATTAGTCTACTGCGCACCAGCGGCAGCTTCGATGTACTGATCAATGGGGTCAAGTATGTATTTGCGGCGTTGGGCGCCGATACGCGTTTTGTGGATGGGCTCCCTACGGCTCTTATCAAGCCGCTCAGTGGAAGTGGGGCCAGGGGCATGATGCTCGATACCATGAAGACCTATGGCGTGGATTCTTTTGCCGGTAAACTCGCTTCTGTGTTGCAAGGATCATCTGACACCACCTTCTATGTAGTAGCCGTTTATTTTGGCGCTGTAAACATCCGTAATACTCGTTATGCGATCGGCTCCATGCTGCTGGCAGATCTGGTAGGCATTCTGACCTCTATCTGGTTGGCCTATTTGTTTTTCGCATAAAAAAACCGCCTCGGTTGAGACGGTTTTTGAATTTTCTTATCGTTGTCTTAATAATTCACGAATACGCTTACGGCACGGGTACTGGTACCGCTGGTGGCGCGGTGTGAGCCTCTGTACACGATCGTATAACTTCTTTTAGGAACCAGTGTAGTGGCAGCAGCGGTAGACGCTAAAATATTGCTGGTGCCCGATTCTCTAACTTGAAATCCTTCGCCACCCAGTAAAGAAGGGTGAACGATAAATTCAGTTACATCGGTGTAGCGTACGTTAGTGGCCACGATCTCGTTTTTTCCTAT
>JBJTFT010000144.1:0-2560 GCA_046093525.1 Sphingomonadales bacterium
GTTCTTAATCAACTCATCGACAGAGGCTGTAACCTCGGATAGGTAAAAAGATTTAATAACCTCTACTTCTGTACTCAGGTCATCGCAAAGCGTTTCGCTCTCCTCTCCTACTAACTGAACCACGTCGAGTTTATACTCATCTATAATATCGAGAGCCTCACTCAGCGATGGATTGCGCATGATACCGACCTTTTTTACATCAAAGTCCGCTTTGCTGACCGCCGATCCGGACAGCGAATCCCCTGCATACCACGGAGAATCAGGTATAAAGACCAATCCGGCCATATCGATCTCCAGACCATCGAGTTGTTGCAACTGTTTAAAGGTGGTAATTCCACAAACCTTGATATTCATACTAATTTCTTTACGAAAGACAAATATCGTTTATTAATTAACAAGAAACCGATGGCTTTTTGAGATACAGATGGGGTGGGCAGCGCCTATTTTGACTTATCTTTCTGGCTCCAAAAAAATTGAGCCATGCAAAAAGGAATCCGCTTTTTTTCAACCTTGTTTCTGCTATTTATCTCCCTGATGCCAGCCACCGCCCAACAGAGCGGAGGCTACAAACTACCTCCAAAAGACGTAGCCGACTTACTACTGGCACAGCGACCGGCCAGTGTAAGCATAGACAATAAAGGTGAGTGGATGCTATTAAGCGAAACGAACAGTTATGCGGCCATGGAAGACCTGGCGGCCCCGGAGCTCAAGATCGCCGGCCTGCGCATTAACCCCCGTAATGCCGGACCCAGCAGGCAGTCGCTGATCCATACACTGAAACTCCGTAATGCCCTTACTCAAAAAGAGTATACGATCAGCGGATTGCCACAACCACTTAAGGCTACCGCGGTAAGTTGGAGCCCCGATCAACAAAAAATCTCTTTTCTGCAAATGGGGCAAGAGCGTATCGACCTCTATGTAATTACGGTGGCGCAGCAAAAAGCCGTTCGCATCAACCGAAGCCCGGTCAATGCCGTTATGAACCGCTACCAATGGAAAAACAATGGCACGCTACTTTATTTTATCTGCACCCAACCTATTTCGTCCGCACCCGTTAAACCGGATGTTCCCGCAGGCCCGGCCATTCAAGAGAATAGTGGCAAGGCGAGCCCGCGACCTACTTTTCAAGACCTGATCAAATCGCCACACGACGAGGCACTGTTTGCCTTTTATGCCAACACACAACTGGTGAGCAATACCGGCGGCACCGAGACCCGCGTGGGAAATCCGGCACTGTATAAGAGCCTCAGCCTATCACCGGATAAAAAATATTTATTGCAAGAGATCATCGTGCCTCCGTTCTCGTACACGGTGCCCGCCGGTGGTTTTGCCTCTCGTGTGCTGATCACCGATGCCAATGGAAAATTTATAAAAGAGTTAGCCCAATTACCTTCTGCAGAGACAGCACCCGGCGGAAATGACAATGTGCAAAACGTACCGCGCAGTTTTGACTGGCGCGACGACGAACCGGCCACGATCACCTGGTGCGAACCCCTCGATGGCGGACTTATCAAAAACGAAGCCGCCTATCGTGACGCGGTGTATGCACTCTCTGCCCCATTTGCCGATAACAAGAAAAAACTATTTGCCACCAAAATGCGCTACAGTAATACTATCTGGGGGCACGAAGGGCTCGCATTGGTCACGGAAGGGTTGCGCTCCAAACAACTGACCGCCATCAATCGCTTTAATCCAATAACCGAAGACCTGGAGCGGCTACTTACACGCAATAGCACCAATGCCTATGCCAATCCCGGAAATCCGCTGACCCGACAAAACGAATTTGGAAAGCAAGTGCTATGGACCGTCGATAAGGGCAACAAGATTTTAATGATCAACAATTCGGGCAGTTCCCCCAAAGGCGATCTTCCGTTCTTACTTTCATTCGATGTGCATTCGAGGAAAGCCGATACGCTCTGGCGTTGTAAAGAAGGAAGTTTTGAGACCATCGTCAAAGTGATCGATGCCGATAAAGGAATAATGATCACGCAACGAGAAACCGAAAAAGAAGTACCCAATTATTACCGGATCAGGCTGGGAGCGGCGACGGCCCGTGAGGCACTGACCGAATTCAAAGACCCCTACCCGGCCATGGCAGGCGTTCGCAAACAAAAGATCGTTTACAAGCGAGCCGATGGCATTACACTCACGGGAGAATTGTATTTGCCCAAAGGGTATGATGCAAGCAGAGATGGAAAATTACCCGTTTTGATCTGGGCCTATCCTGCCGAGTACAATTCGGCGGCCGATGCCGCACAGATCAGAGGCAGCGAACACCGCTTTACCTACCTGAGCGGCGGATCGCCCGTTTTTTATGTTACCCAGGGATATGCCGTTCTCAACAATGCAGAAATGCCCATTGTGGCTACTTCTGCCGAGGCAAAGCCCAATGATAATTTCATTGAGCAGCTTACGCTCAATGCCAGTGCCGCCATTAATGCACTCGACTCGATGGGCGTGGGCGATCCGAGCCGGGTAGCGGTGGGCGGTCATAGCTATGGTGCTTTTATGACAGCCAATCTGCTGGCCCATACCAAACTATTCAAGGCCGGTATTGCCC